>JAJRBP010000223.1 GCA_028679405.1 Methanoregulaceae archaeon
GGGTTCCCGCGGAAGAAATACTTGAACATGGAGCCGAGCCGGACGAAGCTTCCCTTTCCGCATCCGGCGACGGCCTCGCCGATCGCTCTCCCCGACCCGGAGAGCGCATCGTAGCACCCCCTGTTTTCGTGAAGCCACCGGATCGTCGCAATCCCGGCGGCAAGACTTGCCGGGTTTCCCGAGAATGTCCCGGCCTGGTATACCGGGCCCTGCGGGGCGACCTGTGAGAGGATATCCCTCCTCCCCCCGAATGCGCCGATGGGAAGGCCGCCGCCGATGATCTTTCCGAGAGTGGTAAGGTCCGGCCTGACGCCGAACATCTGCTGGGCACCTCCTATCCCGAGGCGGTACCCGGTGATCACCTCGTCGAAGATCAGGAGGACGTCGTGGGCTTTCGTGATCTCCCGCACCTCCCGGAGGTAGTTTTTCTTCGGGAGGACCGGGCCTATATTGCCTAATACCGGTTCGAGGATGAACGCAGCGACGTCGGAGTGCGAGGAGAGGAGGGCTTCGAGCGTTTCCGGGTCGTTGTAGGGGACCTGCCTGGTATGGGCGACAACAGAAGGAAGTACCCCGGCAGAGTCAGGGATGCCGAGTGTCGTCGCCCCCGAACCAGCCTTCACGAGGACACCGTCGTGGGCCCCGTGGAATCCACCCTCGACCTTCACGATGTCTTTTTTTCCTGTAAAACCCCTGGCCACCCTGATCGCAGCCATCGTCGCCTCCGATCCGCTCGAAACGAACCTGATCATGTCCATCCCCGGGTGGTCGCCGGTGATCATTTTTGCGAACGCGGGTTCGAGCGGTGACGGGGTGCCGTAGAGCCAGCCATCCCCAAGCTGTGCCTCTATCGCCCTCCTGATTTCCGGATGGGAATGCCCGAGAATGAGCGGCCCGTAGGCCAGGCAGCAGTCGATCAGCTCCTGCCCGTCGACAGTGGCGAGCCGGGCTCCTTTCGCCCGGGCTGTATAGAACGGGTACGGGCGGATCGCCCTGACCGGACTGCTGACCCCTCCCGGCATCAGGCCGACGGCCTCCCTGTAAAGATCACTGCTCTTCATCAAGCCATCCTGCCGCGTCTTCGGCGAAGTACGAGATGATCAGGTCGGCCCCTGCCCTTTTTATGCAGACAAGGCTCTCCATCACTGCCTTGCGCTCGTCGATCCAGCCCCTCGCGCCGGCCGCCTTCAGGCAGGCATACTCTCCGCTCACCTGGTATGCGGCGACAGGAAGACCGATTGACCTGATGTCCGCAAGAATATCCAGGTAGAGACCTGCAGGCTTGACCATGAGGATGTCCGCCCCCTCTTCCGCGTCAAGTTCCGACTCACGGAATGCCTCCCGTGCGTTCCCCGGCTGGATCTGGTATGTCGTCCGGTCTCCGAAAGAGTACCCTGAACCGGCCGCCTCCCTGAACGGCCCGTAAAATGCACTTGCGAACTTGGTCGAGTACGACATGATCAGGACAGAGTGATGTCCCTCCTGGTCGAGTCCGGTCCGGATGGCACCCACAACGCCGTCGAGCATGGACGAAGGCGCTACGATATCTGCCCCGGCATCGGCGTGGCTTACTGCGATCCGCTGCATGAGGGAGAGGGAGGGGTCATTTAAGAGGTCAGGACCCTCGGAAGTCTCCCCCACGATCCCGCAGTGGCCGTGATCGGTATATTCACATGCGCAGACATCCGTGCAGATGACCATCTCCGGAACCGCGTTCCGGACTTCGCGGATCGCCCGCTGGACTACACCGTTTTCTGCATATGCGCCCGATGCCCGGGAATCCTTGGTTGCAGGGATGCCGAACAGGAGCAGAGCCGTAAGCCCCTTCTGCCGGAGCCGCCGGGCGACCCCTGCGATGGAAGATACCGGGTACCTGAACTGCCCGGGCATCGATTCAATAGGGACCGGTGTATCCGCGCACTCGTCGACGAAGAGCGGCACCACCAGGTCGTCCTTTCCAAGGGCATGTTCGCGCAGAATCGGCTGGATCCTCCTCCTCCGGAGGCGTCTCATTCTTTGTGTCGGGTACATAGTTTTTCACCACGGGTAATCGCGTTCACCATCGCGTCGGCACCTTCCATGTCGCCGTGCTCTGCCGACAACCTGATCGCGAGGGTGACGTCTGCGAGGAGCTTGTTCGTGAGGACACGGGAAAAGTCCTCGATGACTCCGGCCGCTCGTCCGTCGTCGTTTCCGACCCGGGCGATCGCGCGGTCGCGTTCACGGATCCTGATGGCGTCGGCCCAGGTATGGAGTATCGCGAGGGTGTCGTCGGCAGCCTTCCGGTTCACGTGGACGATGAAATGGCCGAGTTCCTCCTCGATGAACTCGCCGGCCCTCTCGGCCTCGGTCCTCCGGCTCCTCATGTTCCCCTCGTTGACCTGCCGCAGGCTGTCGATGGTGAAGAGGTGAACACCGCTGATGTTATCAGCCCCCTCCTCCACGTCCCTCGGCTGCGCGATGTCGATGAGGATCAACGGTCGGGGGCCTTCCAGCGGCCAGCAGCGTTCTTTCATCGCCTCGCGGAGGTCCCCGCACCGGATGATCGGGTGCGGGGCCGACGTGCAGGATATGACGACATCAGAAAGCACCAGGTAGCGGTGGAGCTCGTCGAGCCGGACCGCTTTTCCCCCGATCTTTTCGGCGAGGAGAACGGCTCTCGAGTGGGTCCGGTTCGCCACGTAGATTGCCGTGAGGTTCTTCGCCGCGAGGGCCTGTGCGACGAGCATCCCCATCTCCCCGCTCCCGATCACGAGGATGCGCTTCCCGTCGAGCGCACCGAGCTGCTCTTCGGCAAGCTGGACCGCTGCGGAGCCGATCGATACCGCCCCGCGGTTTATCTGGGTCCTTTTCCTCACCTCGATCCCCGCATGGACCGCTTTCGTGATGCAGAACTCGATAAGGTTGTTCGATGTGCCCGCGGACTGCGCGGTAGCGAGCGATTTCCGGAGCTGCCCGATGATCTGGTCCTCGCCGATGATCATCGAGTCGATCCCGCACCCCACCTCGAGCAGGTGACGGAGGGCTCCCGTCCCCTCGAAGATGGAGAACTCCTCTCTCCCGAGGTCCTGCAGGAAACCTGTCAGCTCGGCAGCATCCCCGTTTACGAGGACTTCCACCCGGTTGCAGGTCTGGAGGAGGGCGACTCCCCTGAAACGGTCTTTTGCAGCTGCGAGGAATGCCTCCTCGTCGGGGAACCTGAACGCCTCGAGCACGGCTGCAGTCGCAGTATGGTGGTTGAGGCCGGCCATCGCAATCGGGGCGAGGAGCGGGTCAGGCATTGATGTACCTCCTTTCGGCCTGTTCCCAGGCATGCCCCGGATTCTCCTTCAAAGATTTCCACAGCTCCCGGTCCAGGAGGACGGACCGCAGGATCTCCTGCCTGCGTTTCTGGGATGGCTCCGTCTCCCTCAGCCGGACCCGGAGCCGTTTCTGAAGTGCAATCATCCTGTCGAGCTGCGGGCACCGCGCCTCGATGAACTCGCGAAGGAACCGCGGGACCCCGGGGGCTTCGCCGCCC
>JAJRBP010000315.1 GCA_028679405.1 Methanoregulaceae archaeon
GTAAGGATAATCTTACCTGAGGAAAAGAGGAGGGCAACGATTTTAGGGTCCTTTATCCGGTATACAAGGCCGGGGAACTGTTCCGGCTCATATTCGATATTTTCAAGGTTCAGGGTAATGACGACCTTGTTCAGGTTGATGTATTTCCCGATATCGTAACTGCAGACAATATTCGTAACCGAGACCCTCGGTTCATCAAAAGTCTTCACACCGGCTTCCTTCATGGACCGGATGATGAGGTCGAGACCTTCCTTGAGGGCATTCTTGTCCCTGATCCCTGTGAGTACCACCTTACCGGAAGAAAAGATGAGGGAGGCGATCTTCGGGTGCTCGAGACGGAAGACCGCGCCCGGGAACCTTTTGGTGTTGAGCTCGCAGTGTTCGATCTTCTGCGATATCTCTGAAAGATCGATGGACTCGGCAATAGCCCCGGACGCCACGATATTCTCGATTTTTAATGAATCGTATCTCTTATCCTCCATCAGCTAGTATGTGCTGCCGCAAGGACTATAATACTAATGGACAAGGTTTATGATTCGGGAATTACGGCGTATACCGGGCATAAAGAAACAGATTAAAAGTGTATAAGCCTCAAAAAGTACAGGGATTCCAATGACTGATGTTCCGCACAACATGACCGATTATGACGAAGAGTATGCCAGGTTCGCGATCGATGTTCCAGAATTTTTCAACTTCGGTTTCGACGTGATAGACACCTGGGCGGACAGGGACCGGAACAAGCTTGCAATGATCTGGGTGAACCAGCAGGGCGAGGAGAAGAAATTCACCTTCTGGGACTTAAAAGTCCTCTCGAACAAGGCAGCGAATATCCTTCTCAAGTACGGGATTAACCGGGGGGATCGCGTGCTCATTCTCCTCCCGCGTATCCCCGAATGGTGGATAATGACCATTGCCCTGATAAAACTCGGTGCGGTACACAGTCCCGGGCCGACGATGCTCACGGGAAATGATATCAAATACCGCGTGAATACCGGGGAGTTCAAGATGGTAGTCACCGATCTCGAGAACGCGTCCAAGGTCGAAGAGATCACTGAGGAATGCCCGACGCTCTCATGTAAAGTCCTGGTCGACGGGCAACGCCCCGGCTGGATCAGCTATCCTCATGAGCTCGACCACCCGGCACCGGTATCCAGCCGTCTTGTCAGTCTCCCGGGGATGCAGAAGACAAGAAGCCACGACCCTCTCGTGATCTTCTTCACTTCCGGCACGACCGGGGAGCCAAAAATGGTGCTCCACGACCAGAGTTACGCGCTCGGTCATATCGTTACCGCCCGCTTCTGGCACGACCTACGGCCCAATGACCTGCACCTGACACTCTCCGACACCGGGTGGGCGAAGAGTGCGTGGGGAAAGATGTACGGCCAGTGGATACAGGGGGCTGCAATCTTTGTGTACGATATCAGGGGAAAATTCAAGGCCACCGAGATCCTCCCGATCCTCGAGAGATATGGCATCACGACTTTCTGCTGTCCACCCACCATCTACCGGATGCTCATCCTTGCCGACCTCGACAAGTTCGATTTCACCGAGCTTCGGCACTGCACGAGTGCGGGGGAACCCCTGAATCCCGAGGTCATCAGGGCCTGGAAGGAAGGGACAGGTGTTACCATCTTTGAAGGATACGGGCAGACCGAAACGGTCTGTTGCGTGGGGACCTTCCCCTGTATGGAGTGCAGGCCCGGCTCGATGGGAAAACCTTCGCCGGGGTGGCATGTCGAACTCCACGATGAAGAAGGAAATCCGGTTCCGAGAGGGGAGGAAGGGAGGATCGCCATCCGTACCGATCCATGGCCGGTCGGTCTCTTCCTCCGGTACATCAACAACGACGAGGAGAATGCGAAGTCCTTCGTGAATGGCTGGTACTACTCAGGGGACAAGGCCTATACCGACGATGACGGATATTTCTGGTTCATCGGCCGGGATGACGATGTCATCAAGAGCTCGGGGTACCGTATCGGGCCGTTCGAGGTCGAGAGCGCACTCATCGAGCACCCGGCGGTCCAGGAAGCTGCGGTGATAGGTTCACCGGACGTGATACGGGGTCTCGTGGTAAAGGCCTTTGTTGTACTTGCTCCCGGGTACACCGCGTCAGAGAAATTGATCAGGGAACTCCAGGGCCACGTGAAGAAAGTCACCGCCCCGTATAAGTACCCGAGGGTGATCGAGTTTGCCGAGACGCTTCCAAAGACAATATCAGGAAAGATCAAGCGGAGCGAGCTCCGGGACAGGGAGATGAAGAAATTCCGGGACGTGAACAACAGGAAGAAAAATTAATCGCAGGATATCGGCCTGTTCCACCCCGGCAGGGGATGGAGAACGGCTACTTTTATCTCTTTAGGGGTTTCACATTATTCCGCGCGAGGATCGCCGAGCCAGGTCAAAGGCGATAGGTTCAGGGCCTATTCCCGCAGGGGTTCGCCGGTTCGAATCCGGCTCCTCGCATCTTCGTATACGAAGAATTCCTTTCCGCTCTTTGTTGACAGTTTTCATGTACCCGGCTTTTTTCCTGCAGGCATGACCGTCCTCGCTGTTTACAGCTTCTCGCATCCTGCGCGGATATTTTAAATCCGGAGAATTTCCTGCGACGTGGGATATCGAAAGACATAAAACCGGCGAATCAGAGGTAACGTTCATGCACGGGGGTATCAGCTCAGGTTCTGGTCTGCGAAAAAGACCAGCCAATGACACCCGCCCCCTGTCGATTGAGGTGAACCTCGAATGAAATATGTTTCACTCCTTACATTACTGGCACTCTCCAGTATCTTCGGTATAGCCACGGCAGGCCTCGTGAGCCAGGGAATAACGTACCAGGGGATATTGACGGACAACGGGGGAAATCCACTCACCGGGACGTATTCCGTGGCCTTCCGCCTTTATGGTGTCGCAACGGGAGGGACTGCCCTGTCGACAGATACGCACTCTGACACGGCGAGGAATGGGAAGTTCACGACGACCGTCACATTCGATCTGTCGAAATTCGACGGACGTGCCCTCTGGCTGGGTATCAAGAGAGTAAGCGTCCCTGAAAAGACCCCGCGGTCGCTATTCAGGCCGGTACCGTATGCACTCGGCCTCCGCCCGGGAGCAGTGATCAAAGGAAGCGGCCTCGGAGATGTTCTGAAAATTGTGAAGTCAGGTAAAGGAGGCGCGGGTATCGAGATTATCAGCGGTCCGGGCAGCACCGGGATCCTCGCCAAGGCTTCCGGCGATGAGAGCTTCGGGCTGTATGCGGAAACAACAGGAAATGACGGCGGCGGCCTGTATGCCGATGTGACCGGAGACCGCGGCCTCGGGGTGTACGCACACGCCTCCGGGGAGGAGAGCGGGGGTGT
>JAJRBP010000249.1 GCA_028679405.1 Methanoregulaceae archaeon
GCATCCTGTATTCGATGGGGATCACCCAGCACACCGTCGGTGTCGACAACGTGAAGAGCTGTGCCAACATCCAGATGGTCACCGGAAACCTCGGGAAGCCCGGCACCGGCGTGAACGCACTCCGTGGCCAGAACAACGTGCAGGGCGCCTGCGACATGGGCGCACTGCCCGTCGTCTTCACCGGGTACCAGAAGGTTATCGACGAGGCGGCTCACAAGAAGTTCGCGGATGCATGGGGATTCCCGGACGGCATCGCCGAGCCGAAGAACGGGTACGAGGTGACGACCATGATGGACGTGCTCGCGAGCAAACCGGGCGAGCTGAAGTGCCTCTACATCATGGGAGAGAACCCGCTAATCTCTGACCCCGACCTTACGCACGTCGAGCATGCGTTCAAGAACCTCGAGTTCCTCGTAGTCCAGGACATCTTCCTGACCGAGACTGCCAAACTGGCAGACGTTGTGCTGCCTACTGCCTGCTATGCAGAGAAGGACGGGACCCAGACCTCGACCGAGCGGCGTGTCCAGATGTGGAGAAAAGCCCAGGACCCGCCAGGCCAGGCAAAGCTCGACTGGGTGATCTTCTGCGAGCTCGCCGCAAAGATGGGATATGCGAAGCAGTTCCCATGGAAGAGCGCGGAGGACATCTTCACCGAGATTGCGAAGGTCACGCCCTCGTACGCCGGAATGAATTACGCCAGGCTCAACAAGCCCGAGGCAGCACACTGGCCCTGCCCGACTGCAGACCACCCGGGAACGCCGATCCTGCACGGTGCGAAGTTCGCGAACCCCGACGGTCTCGGTGTCCTTACGCCGCTCGAGTGGAAACCTCCGGCTGAAGTGCCCGACGCGGAATACCCGTTCATCCTCACCACTGGCCGTTGCATCTGGCAGTGGCACACCGGGACGATGACCCGGCGCTCGCCTCACCTCGAGGCCGAGGAGCCCACGGGCTGGATCGAGATCAACCCCGAGGACGCAAAGGCCCTCGGTATCAAGGACAAGGAGAAGGTCCGTGCAATTACACGCCGCGGACAGGTGGAAGTAGGCGCCAGGGTCACCCCTGATATCATGAAGGGTGTCATGTTCATGCCGTTCCACTACGCGGAATGCCCGGCAAACCGGCTCACCAACAACGCCCTCGACCCGATCGCAAAGATCCCGGAGTTCAAGGCCTGTTCTGTGAAGGTCGAGAAGATTGCGGAGGCGAAGTAAATGGCATTATTCGGAGGTGCCCCGGCGATGAAGAAGGGCGACATGGTCTATGCCTGGACCACTGACAAGGCGATCGCAGAGAAGGCCGAGCTCGGCGGTGCCGTGACCGGTCTCTGGAAGTACGCGCTCGACAAGAAGCTTGTCGATGCAGTCCTCGTGGTGAAGAAGGGTTCGGACCTCTACGATGCGAAACCCGCGATCATCACGAAGTCCGAGGATCTGAAGAATACCGCAGGGTCGCTCCACTGCGGGACGCTCCTTCTCTCCAAGGTGATCACCAGGTACCTGAATGGTGCCAAAGACAAGAAGATCGGCGTCACGGTAAAGGGCTGCGATCTGATGGGGATCATCGAACTGGTCCGCCGCAAGGAGATCAACCCCGAGAACCTCTTCCTCATCGGTGTGAACTGCGGGGGATCGGTCAGCCCGATCATGGCCAGGAAGATGATTACCGATAAGTACGGCGTCAGCCCGGACATTGTCCATAAGGAAGAGATCGACAAGGGCCAGTTCATCATCGAGTACGAGGGAGGCCACAAGGGCATCTCCATGGACGAGCTCGAGGAGGCCGGGTACGGCCGGAGGACGAACTGCCGCAGGTGTAAGTACAAGGTCCCGAGGCAGGCCGACCTTGCGTGCGGGAACTGGGGAGTCATCGGCGAGAAGGCGGGGAAAGCCACGTTCGTCGAGGTCTGCAGCGACAAGGGTGCAAACCTCCTCGCCCAGGCGGCGAAGGACGGGGTGATCCAGACCGAGGCGGCAAACCCGAAGGGCGTCGAGATCCGTGCCAAGGTCGAGGGCGCGATGCTCAAGCTCGGTGACAAGTGGCGGAAAAAGGACTTTGCAAAGCTGAAGGCGGATACATGGGGAACTATCAACCGCGAGACCTCGCGGTGTATCAGGTGTTACTCATGCATCGAGAACTGCCCGGTCTGTTTCACAAAAGCGACAGACTTAAAGAAGCCCTCCCTCATGGTTGGTGCAGGTGAAGTGCCGCCGAACGCGATGTTCCACATGCGCAGGTTCGCCCACATTTCTGATACCTGCGTGAACTGCGGCCAGTGCGAGGAGCTCTGCCCGATGGATATCCCGCTCGCCCTCTTCTCCCATGCGATCAGGGTCGAGGGGGACTCGGTCTACAAGTCGAAACTTGGAGAAGCCACGTATACCAACTAAAGACACTTAAATTTGTCTCTTTTTTTAATCCGGTGCCGCTTCCGGGAAAGGGGAAGGTCCAGGGGACAGTGAAGAAGCCCTAATGATGCATTAGCACGAATACTCCACACGATGATCCTCGTCGACTGGCAGATCCGCGACCGGGTGGCACGCGGACATATCAGGGTCGATCCCTTCGACCCGGCCCTCGTCCAGCCAAACTCGCTCGATATCAGGCTTGGGAGCCATTTCGTATGGTACGAGGAAGGAGACGAGGTGATCGACCCGTTCAGGATGGAGACGGTTATCGCCTCCACATCCGGAGTCGTGGCAGACTCTATCGATATCAGGCCGGGACAATTCGTCCTTGCAGAGACCCTTGAGGTGATCGGACTCCCGGACAATATCGTCGCAAGTATCGAGGGGAAGAGTTCAGTCGCCCGTCTCGGGGTTGAGCTTCACCAGACCGGGGGCTGGATTGATGCCGGTTTCTCAGGCACGATCACGCTCGAGATGTGCAATGTGAACCAGCGGCCGGTGAGAATGTATGCGGGCATGCCGGTCGGCCAGCTCGTCTTTTACACTACAGAGCGGGCTGAGTGCCCGTACAACCTCAAGGAGGATGCCAAGTACCAGGACCAGAGGCAGGCGACCCTCTCGCGTTACTACCGGAACAGGGAGCCCAAATGAGTATATACGCAATGAATGCAGATTTTTATGGAATGTATTTACGGATCCGGAGACGATAAACCGTGCGACTTCTTCTGATACATGCAGATTTTATCGAGTACGAGGCAAAGAAGAAGACCAGGATGGCCGAGGAGGGAGCAGTCCTCGCCGACTCGCAGACCGAGGCACTGGCGGTATTCTGCGCCGTTGAATCGGTGGACGAAGAAGACCCCGAGGGCGTCGTGATGCAGGCAGTCGGGGAGATTGACGATACTGCAGACAAGGTGAAGGTAGACAACATCGTCATCTACCCCTATGCCCACCTGTCAAGCGACCTTGCAACGCCGGAGACCGCCATCACTGTGTTGAAAGCCCTCGAGTCCGAACTCGTCGCAGAGGGTTTTTCTGTGAAACGGGCACCTTTCGGCTGGTACAAATCATTCAAGATCTCGTGCAAAGGCCACCCGCTCTCGGAGCTTTCGAAGACGATCGTACCAGGCGAGGAGGGGTGCGTTCCCAAGGCGAAGAAAGAGGTAACCCACGAGTGGTTTGTGATGACCCCGGACGGGAAGGCCCACGACTACAAGGAGTTCCTGGATGATTCGCCTTTCGGCTGTCTCGTGAAGAAGGAGCTTGGGGTTGCGGTCCCCGTCGGCGGCGAACCGGCACATGTAGACCTCATGAGGTCGAAGGAGCTCGTCGATTACGAGCCGGTGAGCGATGTCGGCTGCCTCCGCTGGATGCCGAAGGGAAAACTCATTAGGGACCTCCTTGCAGACTACGTCCTCTCGATGGTCCTCGAATACGGCGGAACACCGGTAGAGACGCCGGTCATGTACGACCTCGGCGACCGGGCAATCTTCGAGCATGCCGACAAGTTCGGCGAGCGGCAGTAC
>JAJRBP010000297.1 GCA_028679405.1 Methanoregulaceae archaeon
CCCGCCATGATATCACATGAGATCCAGGATGCACATCCGGGAGAACAGTGCCGGTCGGCAGGACCGGCCGGATGGTCGCTATCCGGAGAAACCAGAGATCCTCCGGACCCGGGCTTTCGAATCATTTAATTCGGAGAATAGCAACCCTCTCCTGATGTTGAGGATCACCGCGATCGCGAGGGGCAGGGTCCAGGGTGTGGGTTACCGGTACTTTGTCACCGACTGCGCCCGCGAGTCCGGGGTATCGGGTTTTGTCCGGAATATGCCCGACGGATCCGTCACGATCGTTGCCGAGGGGAGCGACGAGGCCGTAGCCGGGTTTCTGAGAATGGTGAAGGCGGATGGCGACCCGATCATCCGCGTCGATACCCTGCAGGTCACTGAGTGTGAGCCTGACGGGGAGTTCCGCGAATTCGGGATACGCTGGTAATGGACGTGGGATCCCCTGGATCGCTTCGTTCCAGCCGTCCCGGGATTTTCCTGCACACGATCATTTATCACAGACCCGTGCAAATCTAACCGTTACATGGTGAACCGGCAGGTCTGTGCGATTCTGGCCCTCCTGCTCGTGGCCGCGGTCCTGCTCGCCGGATGCAGCTCGACAAACCGGGCCGGGCAGGGCGAAACGACCGTCAGTCCGGCATATATGCCGCAGAGGATGACCCCCGGCGACCTCCGGGATCTCGTGAAGGATGCCGCCGCGTTTGCCCGGGTTTCAGGGCGTGAAGCTGCCCTCGCCGAGTTCTCGAAGAAGGACGGCAGGTTCTCGCACGGGGATATCTATGTCTACGCCTATGACTCGGACGGGACACTCCTCGCCCACCCCTACCAGGGAGATCAGGTCGGGCAGAACAGGCTGAACTTCACCGATATCAGGGGCCTCCGGCTGATCGCGATGGCGAACTATACCGCAGCTGCCGGCGGAGGTTTTCTCGCATACCTCTACCCGGCCCCTGCGGGCGGCGTCATCGATGAAGCGGCAAAAGATTCCTACGTCCCGAAGATTGGCTACGTGTATCCGGTAGATACCTCATGGTGGGTCGGTTCGGGGATCTATTTCTCCGACCTGGAGGGGGCATCCCCTGTTCCCGAAACAGTTGCCGCGATGATCGACCTTGAACAGAAGGGTGCCGATTACGGGCGTAAAAATGGAAGGGATAAGGCATTTTCCGAGATCTCGAACCGTTCGGGGATTTTTGTCGACAGCTGGGGCCACTACCTCACCGGGTACGATTACGACGGAACCGTCCTCTCCCACCCCTACCTTCAGGATGCGATCGGGAAGAGCCTTGCCGGCCGGAAGGACGCGTTCGGGATGGAGATCGTGAGATCGGCTGCCGATACCGCAAAAGCCGGCGGCGGGTACGTGATCTTCATCTGGCCCAATCCCGCTGCCGGTAACCAGGAAGAGACAAAGATCGGCTACATGCTCCCCGTCGACGGGACATGGTGGATAGGATCGGGGGTTTACTTAAGCGAGATCACCGGGGAGCCGACGTATTACCCGGCGCATCCGGTATGACAGGAGCCGTACGTTATCAGGGAGAGACCTCCGTGATCCGTTCCACGCTGTTTATCCGGCAGGTACCGGGGAACCTGTCCGGAAAAATAAAGGGAGATCCCGCGGGGATCAGGACAGGGGCCCCTGAGGTGGCGAGAGGTAACCTGATTCAAAGGATCGTTTACCAAAAAATCCCTGCCTAATGGTGTTCTGTAGTTCTGGAAGTCTGCCTGCATTTCAGGATTGAATGGTTCGACAGGCTCTTTTAGTGATGGGCCACCTGGATATGATCTTTCATTATCGAGAAAGGATAACCCGGAAAAAAAGACCGGAGATTTCTCTTTCCCTTAAAAAAGGGTTATTTACTGACAAACATCGTCGTTGCGAGCCACGATTCCCGTCCGACGTAACTATGGGTTACTCCCAGGTTATCCACGTACGAGAAGGTCTTCGAGGACGCAGCACCTGTTCCGAATGTGTTCACATTCGCCGAGAGGATTGCCTCACGATGACCGTCCGTGCTTGCCATCCATGCATCTACAATCGTATGGGCAATTGCAGCTGCACCCGGTGCGGTGGGACTCCATGACGCAAATCCGATATTCTCCGGCCTCCATGTTCCTGCAGGCATCAGGTATGGATACCCTGCCTGGCCTAACCGTCCGACCGGGCCAAGACCGGTAAACGGATTCGTGTGATCGAAGAATTTCCTTGTCGCCATCTGGCTGCTGTGTACCCGGGCAATATTTCCCAGTACCGGATCACTCGTAAGGGCCGGGAGACCGCCGTGTTCTGCCCGCTCCGCGTTTATATAGGTAAGGATATTCGATTCCACCAGTGCGGTTTTCACCCCGCCTCCCCCGGTCACGGTAATCTGGTGCGAATGAGTCTTCCCAAACCACCGGTCTCCCACCTTTATCATCTGGTATTTCAGGTTGTAAGTCCCCTCCGTTGTCGGGGCCTTCAGGTTGAAGGAGAAGGTGCGGGAAGCTCCCGGTGCAACCGCGGTCGTGAGTGGTATCCGGGTTGCCCCGAAATTCAGGACGTCAGCTCTTCCTCCGAGCTTGACTGCACCGTTCGCCGGCCATCCCTCGGTTCCCGTGTTCCTGAAGGTAATCGACCCGGCCCTGGTCTGGGCGGTCGTCATGCTCATCGGCAGCGTACTCCATGTGTATGCTGCATTCAGGGTTGCAGCCGGATTTACCTGGATGTTCGTATACGCATACTGGCCAAAGTATCGCCCGTCAGGTATGTAATAGAGGCACCAGGCCGGCTGGTATGATCCGGCTGCAGGTGCGGTAAGGGGTAGGGAGACCGTACAGTAAGTGCCCGGAGCTATTCCTGAACTGAACTGGATGGCCTTCCTGGTCCAGCCGAACTTTGACGCATCTCCGTACGCGGGATACGATGCAATGCCGATGCCGGTAGCCGTTGTCCAGGTCATATCGCCGGTGTTCAGGAATTTTATTGTCGCGATATATGATCTTCCTGCAATCATCGTTGTCGGGCAGTTCCCGCCAATAACTTCCGAGTTCAATATTCCCTCGGGAGAAATTGTATCCGGAGTGTTGATTCCTGTGGATCCCGCTTGTTCGATTACTCCACCGGTCATCATCCCTCCTTTCACCTCAACAGCCGGGCCGTCCCCGACAACGATCGGGTCCGACATGGAACCGGCCGCGGTCATGGTGAAACATACCAGAATTACCGCCAGGGCAATCCCTGCGGTCATAAGTGCATGCGCTTTCATAGAATCCTTCACTCTACCCCCACTGGATGCACGAGGTGATGAATGTTCCCGGGTGGTCTAATTTTTGCAACATCCAAAAAAAAGTTTTGAGAACCGGGAATACGGACCTGTGAGGATATCACCAAACCGGATATCACAAGATTATCACACAATGGAAATCCGGGGAACAGGGACCCAGGGGTCGTGCAGA
>JAJRBP010000103.1 GCA_028679405.1 Methanoregulaceae archaeon
TTCTCCCCGGCAGCTACCGGGCGTTTCACCAGGAGATCGTCCTCGAGAAGCTCGCTGTATTCTATCATTACTACCGCGTCAGCCCCTGCCGGCAGGCTACCTCCCGTCGGTATGTATCTGCTCTCGCCGGCAGCGATTTTTCCTGCGTCTCCGCCACCCATTTTTATCCGGCCGGTGAACTTCAGCATCGCCGGGAGAGATTCAGAGGATCCGGTCGTATCGGTGGAACGGACCGCGTATCCGTCGACTGTCGAGCGGCTGAAGGAGGGGATATCGATGTCTGCCAGGACATCGCGCGAGAGCACTCTTCCGTATGAATCCGCAAGCCTGATATCCTCGTCACCTGTCCGGGGAGTAATCCCCCTGATTAAGGCAATCGCCTCCCCGACGGATACAGTCTTTAAGAAGAGACTCATCTGAAGCAGCCCAGCTGGCAACCCCTGATCTTTATGCTGTGCCGGTTGCAGTACCCGGCGATGTCGGTCTTGCTGATTCCGTACTTCTCTGCGATCGCAAAAGCCTGGGGACACAGGATCGAATCTGTTATCCCTTCCTTCTCGAGTATTTCGCGAATTGATTCGTCGTCCATAGTAACAATAGTAATGATTTCCTGATAACAAAATGATTTACTCAAATGATCGGGAAGAGAGAACCAGTCAGGATCCTGCTCGTGAGCTCGCGGCTCGATCCTGCAGGAACCTCGATTCACCGTGAGATCATGCGGCTCCTCCGTGAGGAAGAGCGGAGTCTTCCTGGCGATCGCCGGTACGACCTCATGAGGGTCCAGGGGAGACTAATCGAACAGGACCACCTGGATGAGAGCCTCAGTTTTGATCTGATTGTCTTCCTCTCCCGCCATTCCAGCAAAAATCCCGTTCCGGTCCTGACTGTCCACCCAACGGGGAATTTCTTTGACGCGGATCTGGGAGGCCGGCCCAGAAGTCTGGCACCTGCAGAACCAGCCTGGATGTACACGGTCCTTCGCAACCTCGCGAGACTGGCTCCCGCAGGCTACCGGGTATCGTATGAAGCGACCCACCATGGCCCCACGGAGCTCCGGACCCCGTCCTTCTTCGTCGAGATCGGGAGCACCGACCACGAGTGGAGGGATCCCATTGCTGCCGCTGCTGTCGCAAGGAGTGTAATGGAAGCTGGTCCCGGGAATATCATACCCCTGATAGGACTTGGCGGTACTCATTACACGACCAGGCAGACGGAGATCGCACTCACCACGCCCGGGGCCTTCGGACATATCGCTCCCACCGGGATCGCCGGCAGACTTACGTTTGCAGATATCAGGTCGATGTCGGATAAGAGCAGCGCAATCGGGGCATACATCGACAGGAAATCCCTTTCATCCGACGATCTTTCGCGTATCGAGCAGATGGTCGGAACAACCGGGCTTGTGCTCCTTCAGACAAGCGACCTCATAGCGCTGAATGAGATACCCTGGAAGGTGTTCAAAGAGATCAGGGAGATCTCAATCAGTGCCGGAGAAGGTGTGCGATCCCATTTTCATGCACTGGCCGGATCAGGTCTCCCTGTCCCAATAAAACTCGACGAAGAACTCCTTGCAGTCGCCCTGGCCGCGGACGAAGGGATGTTCGTCCGGGGGCTTTCATCGCTCCCCGTCGTCCACCTCTCCGGGCCCAGGAAGTCGGTTCTCCCCGTCTTCATCACGTATCAGGGAGAGGAGTCACGTGTACTGGATGATTTAATAACCTTATGCGTAACTATCATTACTATCAAAGAGGAGACGGCAATTGACGGTGATCACCTCGTTATCCGCAAGACGAGGTTCGACCCCGGCAAGGCGCGCCAGCTGGGAATCCCGAAAGGACCGTTGTTCGGCAGGCTCATGAAAGGTGAGCCGGTCCCGGTGGGCGATAGGGTGATCACCCCTGATCTGGTGCAAAGCACCACCGAGAGAAGGATCCATATCCCGGGATTGGAGAAGTTTACATGAGATCAATCGTCGAAGAGGCACTCCAGAGAGTAAAGGAAGGATCGGGCGACGTGACAAAGAGCGACGAGGAGCTCGACCAGGTACTCAAGGAATTACGGACCGAGATCGCGGTGATCGGGTGCGGGGGAAGCGGTTCGAACACGATCACCAGGATGATGGAAGAGGGGATCCACGGGGCCAAGCTTGTCGCGATCAACACCGATGCCCAGCACCTTGCACGCACTCATGCTGAGAAGAGGATCCTCATCGGCAGGCAGCGGACCCGGGGCCTCGGCGCAGGATCGATCCCTCAGATCGGCGAGGAAGCCGCGCTCGAGAACGAGCAGGACATAAGGAACACGGTTTCGGGATGCGATATGGTCTTTATCACAGTCGGCCTTGGCGGCGGAACCGGTACCGGATGCGCACCGATTGTCGCAAAAGCCGCCCGTGAAGAAGGCGCACTTACCATAGCGGTCGTGACCCTGCCATTCACTGCCGAAGGGATGATCCGGATGGAGAATGCGGAGGCAGGACTCGAGCGCCTCCGGGAGGTCTCCGATACGGTGATCGTCGTCCCGAACGACAGGCTCCTCGAGGTTGTACCGAAATTACCCCTGTATGCAGCGTTCAAAGTCGCCGACGAAGTACTCATGAGGGCAGTCAAGGGGATCACCGAACTGATCACCGTTCCCGGGCTCGTCAATCTTGATTTCGCTGATGTCCGGACCGTGATGGAACGTGGCGGGGTAGCGATGATCGGGGTGGGTGAGAGTGACAGCGAGGACAAGGCAGCGGACTCGGTGAAAAAGGCGATCCGTTCTCCGCTCCTCGACGTCGATATCTCTGGCGCGAACGCGGCGCTCGTGAACGTGATCGGCGGTCCTGACATGACAATGGCCGAAGCAGAGGGAGTTGTGCAGGAAGTCTATAACCGGATCGACCCGAATGCACGGATCATATGGGGCGCACAGGTCGACCCCCAGATGCAGGACAAAATGCGCACAATGCTCGTCGTTACAGGCGTCCGATCGCCACAAATATATGGAAGAAGTGAAAAAAATACCCCGAAAGTTCAGAAACAATTTGATATCGACTTTCTGAAGTGAATGTTATGGAAATCCCTAAACCCGAGATAAAATTCGATGCGAGCGAGGAGCTTCTCAAGAAGTACCTCCGCGTCCTCAAGCTGGCACGGACACCCAAACGCGACGAGTACCAGAAGATCGCGCTCGTTGCAGCGGCCGGTGTGGTGCTCGTCGGCATCATTGGCTTCATCATCTTCGTGTTCTTCGACCACAAGGCAATGCTGGGCTTCTGAGACATGAGTGAGGGCGGGCAGGTCAGCCGGATCTTCGCGATCAAGACAACCTCGAAGCAGGAGCGGACGGTAGCGGACAACATCAAGAAGGCGATCGATACGAAGGCCACTGATGTAAAAGTGACTGCAATCATCGTTCCCGATGAGCTCAAAGGCTACGTGCTCGTGGAAACGCCCGAGGCACTTAACCGCATCGAACAGCTGGTAGAGAAGGTCCCGCATGCGCGCGCGGTCGTCAGGGGGGAGACCTCTCTCGCGGAGGTCGGGCATTTCCTTACCCCGAAACCCGTAGTGAGCGGGATCTCGGAAGGGACGATCGTGGAGCTTATCGCCGGCCCGTTCAAGGGGGAAAAGGCGGTAGTCAAGCGGATCGATACCGGAAAAGAAGAGATCACAGTCGAACTCTACGAGAGCGTGCTCCCGATACCGATCACCGTCCGTGGGGACTCGGTGCGGGTCGTCGACAAGGGCGAAGACAAGTAATCCTTCCTTTTTCTTAAAAGAAACCGGAATATTCGCATGGATCCGGCAGTCCGGGATCGCACATTCCCCCGGAAAGATCCGGGCCCGAAATTCCGGAGTGCGACAATCTTAATTAGCCGCATTGCTTAACTTATAAGGAATGAATTCCGACCAGGCCTGGCAGGCGTCCTGCCGGTCAGGCCGGGTCGTGATTCATCGTAACGAATCCTGAATTTCAACAAGAACAGATACTGAGTCTTTACCAATGGCAGAAAAGGTCGAAGTATTGGTGTCAGGCGGCAAAGCAACCGCAGGTCCGCCTATCGGACCTGCCCTGGGACCTCTCGGAATCAACGTGAAGGCGGTCGTGGACGAGATCAACAAGAAGACCGCGACCTTCAACGGGATGCAGGTACCGGTGACCATCGAGGTCGACGAGAAGAAGAACTTCACGGTCACCGTCGGTATCCCGCC
>JAJRBP010000214.1 GCA_028679405.1 Methanoregulaceae archaeon
CGGGAGCATGGCGTCGACCCAGACAGGATCGATGACCTCGTGGACGAGGATGTCGGCGCCGTCAGCCAGTCGTTCGAGGTTGCCATTCGTATCGTTCCCGGTGTCCCCCGAGAAGACCACCGAGCCGTCCGCGGTATCGAACCGGTACGCGAAGGCAGGGAATGCCTGGTGGTGGTCGACGAGGATCGCTGTGACGCGGACGTTGGCATCGCGATACACCTCGAACGGGTCCATGGCCGGGCAGGTCTCGTTGTTCGGATCTGGTACCCCGACCGGGATCGGGATGTCCCCGGGTGCGCTCCCGCCGATCTCGTGGACCTCGACGAGTTTCGTGAAATCGCCGAGTCCGTTGTCGAGGGTCATCTCGTTGATGCTCTGGGCGAATGCCTCGTACGTGCTGCAGGTGAGCTGCCTGATACCGGGCGTGGGGATCTCAAGCGCGGGATTGGCGCTGTCGACGTACACGATCGTCCCGTTCCGCTTCGTGTAACCAGTCCGGTCGGCCTCGAGCCTGCCCCGCGATGCAGGGCCGAACACCTGGAGGGGGGAGGCGATCGCCTTCCCGGTCGCCGGGTCGATCGCGGTGCCGAGGCCGGCCCCGGGGCCGATAAGGAGGAGGGAGGGGTAGTCGGCCGTGTGGTCCATGTGGAGGTGCGTGATGAAGAGCGCCCTGGTATGCGCGAGGAATCCAGGCAGGCTGATCCCCGGCGTCCCGAGTTCTGCCGCCCTGGCGAGGTCCCCGGTATTGAAGGCCTCTGCAAGGCGGGCCGCCGATCCCTGTCCCAGGTCGACGAGGTAGACCGTGTCTCCGACGACGAGTGCCGAGGACGCGAACGCCCGGTCGACGTCCGGGTACCAAGTCACTCCGCCCGCCGTGCCGAGCAGCACAAGCCTGGTGTGGTACGGGCTGTCCCTTCCGACGGCTGTGAATCCGGGAAAGTCCAGGATTGGATCTCCGGGCTGAGATCCGGTGACGGGGGTTTTCGGCAACTTCATTCCAGTCATCCCGGCCGATACCAGGACAATGGAAAGCATGAGCGCAGTCACTATGCAGATCAGCCTTGTCAAACGGGATTTCATCTCGCGGCACACTCCTGTATGGGGATGGATTTCCGCCGCAGGGTGTTAAGCCTGTTCCCCGGTTTTCCCGAGGATTACGGTTACGGGAATCGGATCGAATCGTCACCGGCACCACCAGAAAGAGTAGGTGTTATCCGGATGCGCCAGGAAAACCGGGGCCTTTCCAGGCGAAAAACAGGAAAGGATTAGGATTTCAGGGCAATCGTCTTCTCCGGGCAGCCTGGGAAGCCGGTGTAGCGGGGGAACGGGTAACCGGAAGTTTGATGGCCATAAAAACAGGGGATGGCGGTCCCTGACTGCGATCTATCCGCGTTTTCCTCCGGACAGCCTGGGAAGCCGGTGCAGCGGGGAACGGGTAACCGGAAGTTTGATGGCCATAAATAAAGGGGATGGCGGTCCCCGACTGCGATCTATCCGCTTTTTTCGGCGGGCTGCCGGCTTTCACACCGGTATCCCGCCTGTCGGCCGACCGACCGGGATGACCATGAGATCCTCCCCGATGATCAGCTTCCCTGGGAATGTCCGCTGCGCCCTGAGGAGGTTGGACCGCGGCGTGTTGCCCGGGACGATGTGGTTGAGGACGAGGGTCTTTACGCCGCACCGGGTGGCCACGGCTCCGGCGTCCTCGATGGTGGTGTGCGAGGTCTGCATGTGGATCTTGAGCGCGGCGAGCTTCGGCCTGCCGGTCACGTTCCCGAACTTGAGGTTGATCCATGCCGGGTCTATGACCTCGTGGACGAGGATATCGGCACCGGCGGCCAGCTTCTGGAGGTTGCCCCGCGTGTTGTTCCCGGTGTCGCCCGAGAAGACAACCGAGCCGTCCGCGGTGTCGAACCGGTATGCGAGAGATGGGTAGACCTGGTGATGATCAACGAGGATCGCCCTGACGCGTACGTTCCCGTCCTCGTACACATCGAACGGTTCCATAGACGCGCAGGTCTCGTTGGTCAGGTCAAGCCCGGGGGCCTCAAACCTGATGTCTCCGGGCTGCCCCGGATCGGGGCCGATCTCGTGGACCTCTACGAGCGAGGTGTAGTCGCGGTACCCGTTATCAAGCGTCATGTCGTTGATGGCCTGGGCGTACGACTCGAGCGTGCTGGCGGTCTGCTGTCGCATCCCGGGGGTGGGAATCTCAAGCGCGGGATCGGCGCTGTCGACGTACACGATCTTCCCCGTATAGTTGGTCTTATCGACCTCGAGCGGTCCCCGGCTCGCCGGGCCGTAGACCTGGAACGGGGGGACGAGAAGCTTCCCGGTCACGGGATCGTACATCGTCCCGAGTCCGGCCCCGGACCCGATCAGGAGGAACGAGGGGTAATCCGCCGTATGGTCCATGTGAAGGTGGGTGATGAAGAGCGCCCGTGCGTTCGCGAGGAAGGTCGAGGAGCCGTTCTCGACCCTGGACCCGTTCACCTTCACGAAGTCACCGGCATTGAGGGCCTCGGAGAGGCGGAGAGCCGATCCCTGTCCCATGTCGATGAGATAGATCGTGTCCCCGACGAGGAGGGCCGACGAGGAGCTCGCCCGGTCGGTTCCGGGCCACCAGCCGACCCCGCCGGTCGTGCCAAGGAGTACGAGCCGCGTGTGGTACGGGCTCTGCGGTCTGACCGTTGGGAACAACTTCTGGGAGAGGATCGGTCCCTGGTAATCGGACGAGTAGTCGCCGCCTGGGGCCTTCGGCAGCGGCACCCCGATCGTGCCCGCCGATACGAGGACGAACGAGAGCATGAGGAGAATCAATACACAGATCAGCCTGGTATAACGGAGTTTCATTTTAGTAGTGCACCTCTTTTACTGTGCTATCTGAGAGGCGGGTAATGGGCGTTCCGGTTTGG
>JAJRBP010000264.1 GCA_028679405.1 Methanoregulaceae archaeon
AAAATTACCTTTATCCTTCGTAAACAGAAACGTCTAGGTACCTATGCACCGAAATTCCATCTTAGTAATCGCACTCATAGTTCTCCTCGCCCTCCCTGCGGGGGTTGTCGCGCAATATTCATATTCCGTGCTCACGGAGCTCGAGGTCAGCTCGGTCCCTGACAGCGCCCAGGTCTACGTCGACACGATATACAAGGGCATTACTTCCGACGGGACGCGGCCGACACTGCTCTTTGCCGTTGAGCCGGGAACCCACACACTGCTGGTACGGAAAGAAGGGTATTCGGACGACGTCTCGACCGTCACCGTGTATAAAGGCAACCGGGAGCAGGTCATGGTGAGCCTCGGCAAGGCCCCGCCCGCTCCGACGAGCGGTGAGATTGCTATCATAAGCACGCCGGGAAACGCCTCGGTCGTATTCGACGGGACCGTGATGGGAACGACTTCTGTGACAGGCGACCCGTTCGTCCTCAGGATCATCCCGGGGACCCATACCGTCGAGCTCAGCCTACCGGGCTTTCCGAATGTGACCAGGACCGTGGATGTTACTGCGGGCGCCAGGTCAGAGGTAAATGTGGTGTTCGCGCTGCCGACCACCGTGACCGAAGTTCCCACGACGACTCCCACGGCGGGTGGCAGTTCCATGCTCCTGATCGCAGGAATCATTGCGGCATTCCTGTGGATCGCTGTTCCAGGACACAGGATGTAAATTTTTCCTTCGGAAGTCCAGGGGAACAGTCCGGGGGATTTTCAAGAGACCCGCGATCCGATGGGTGCCCGGAGAACACAACCAATATACCCCCTGATTGACAGAGATTCCTTTCACAGGAATCAGATGTCACGATTCTTCCGCCCGGAAAATGAAGAGGCCCTGAAACGCAGGCTCGAGGTATTCGCCGTCGTCCTGATTGCGCTCTCGACCGTGCTCTCGTCCTGGTGCGTATACGAAGCTGCCCGCTGGGGTGGTCACCAGTCACTGGAGCTCTCGAATGCAAACGCCTACCGGTCGGAATCGGTCCGTGCAACGGACGTAACGACCGCGTACGTGATCGTCGATACGCAGCTCTTCCTCTCGTGGGTCGATGCGGTAGGTTCGAACAGGACAGCCGAGGCGGCCTTCATCAGGGAGCGCTTCAGGCCGGAGTTTGTCCCCGCTCTCGAGGCATGGCTCGGAACCGCCCGCCCCGGTGAGATAATCCCCGATGGGACCCCGTTCGATATGCCTCAATACCAAGTGATGGAGGACAGCAACAGCACGCGGTTACGGGAACAGGCCGAGGCGGCGGTCCAGGCAGCCCAGGACTATGCACAGATCTCGGATAATTATGTGCTTAACACGGTCATGTTCGCCATGGTACTCTTCCTGGAAGGGATCTCCACACGCTGGAAGTCATCGAAAATACAGGTATCAATGCTCGTGCTCGCGGCCGGGATCTTCCTCGTCGCGGTGAGGCTCATGCTCCTCCTGCCGATCAGCTTCGCGATCTAGAAGTCTTCAGTGACAAGATATGAAGGAGCGATCGGTATCGGAACCCTGCGGCTGTAAATTCGGCGGGCCCCGGGCGGGTCTTCTGTCTCCAGCTTTTTAAGGGTCCAGGCACCAATGCCTTGATCCTTGTTCCCGGAAAACCGGGGCCGGACCCGGTTTTTTCCCGAGTCCGGCCCTTGAAACCGCAGGCGCAGGTACCCCGCATTTTCACCCGTGGCTGGATCAGGAAACGAAGCTGCTCACAAAGATATCGTATTCGCCATTGGTATCTCCGGCCACAAGGTTGGTCGCATCCGACTCGAACGTCACTCCCCCCCCGGCCGCTGAGATCGAGGGGTTATACGAGTATCCGTTGCCCTGGTTCCCGTTCGATCTCACTGAAACCCGCATGGTCTCTGCGGTCTGCCGGTCGTGGAGGAAGACATCGTATTCCTCGTTTGTGTCTCCGGCGACAAGGTTGGTTGCACCTGAATCGAACGCCACATACCGGCCGTTCGAAGAGATCGCGGGTCGAACTGAATAACTGTCCCCCTGGTTCCCGTTCGACCTGACAGAAATCCTCTTCGTCGCCCCGGTATCCCGGTCGTGCACGAAGACATCATAGACCCCGTTCGTATCTCCGGCCACAAGGTTGGCAGCACCGGAATAGAATGCCAAGAACCTCCCGTCTGCCGAGATCGAAGGATCATAGGAGTCGTCGTTCCCCTGGTTCCCGTTCGACCTGACAGAGACCCGGGTCGTTGCCCCAGTCTGCCGATCGTGCACGAAAACATCCCACGCTCCGTTGGTATCCCCGGCCACAAGGTTGGTGGCAGCCGACTCGAATGCCACGTACCTCCCGTCCGCAGAGATCGAGGGCGAGTACGAGTCACCATTCCCCTGGTTCCCGTTCGACCTGACAGAGACCCTCGTGGTTGCGCCAGTCTGGCGGTCATGCACGAAGACATCTCCTTTTATGTTCGTGTCAGCGTCCACGAGGTTGGTTGCGTATGATTCGAAGGCGACGTACCTGCCGTTTGACGAGATGGCGGGATTATATGAGAAACCATTCGCCTGTCCCCCCGTCGAACTGACAGAAATCCTCCTCGTCACCCCTGTCTTCCGGTTATGGATGTAGACATCCCGGGCATGGTTCGTGTCGCCGTTCACCAGATTGGCCGCAACCGAATCGAACGCGACGATTTGCCCGTTCCTTGAGATTGAAGGACTGTACGAAGCGCCATCTCCCTGGTCTCCGTCGGACCTGACAGAGACCCGCGTGGTTGCGCCAGTCCCGATTTCATGCACAAATATGTCACGCATCCCATTCGTATCTCCGGCCACCAGGTTGGTCGCATTCGAACCAAATGCCACGAATCCTGTATTCCCCGAGATCGAGGATTCGCGTGAATAACTGTTCCCCTGGTTCCCGTTCGACCTGACAGAGACCCGCGTGGTCGACCTCGCGTCTGCGCCTGTGCCCCCTGCTGCCTGCCGGACCTGGTTGCCGTGGTAACCGCCGGTCTGGTAATTAACCAGGGGTATCAATGTTATTTCTGCAATATCCCGCTGATTGCTCCTGTGGACAACGAGATTGTCACTGGTGTTACTGGTGTCCGCGGGTGTCCCGTTTTGTAGCAGGACGCCTTCCGCTGCAGATATAGTGGTAAGGATCAGGAGCGCGACAATGCAAAGCATGCCTGTATGGCCAGGAATTTTCATGTCCAGTATACCCCCTCAAGGATACTCGATCCTGGGAGTAGGATAAGATGAACTTATGGATACGCGAGCAGGGGACTTCAGGGGAGTGAAAGGCCCCAAAGAACGTGGAGAAAAGCCGGTTTTCCTACGAGAAAATCCCGGCGCCTACCACCAGGTCATCCCCTGCCATCTGTGAGTATGCGAGCTTTAGCCGGATGCGGTAATCCGACGAGGGGTCGGCAAAGAAATAGTACATGAAGCCGCCTCCGCCAACCGCGTTATCGATGATGTACGGGACGGGGTATTCCCCGTACGGGTCGCGGTCCTGGAGGCGGTTCATGCCGACGATCCCGGGGAGGAACGGGTTTGCAAGGAGCGTCCCGTTCCGGTCGAAGGCGAAAACAAACATCTCAGGATCGGAGAAAGACCCGTTCGGGTCGTTGAACTCGCGGACTGCCGCCTCCCGTCCGTTCGTCCGGACGTATGAAACGGCCTCACCGACGCATTGTACAATTCTATCGCGTCGCTCCTGTGTAAAAACTGTCGGGACACCGGGCAGGTAGGTCCCCGCCCCGACTCCCCAGCCGGGATCGACCGGCTCCACGTAGGATACCTTGAACCCGGGTTTACCGGTAACGGGATCGGTATAGACGTAGTAGAAATATCCCCCGCCCTGCTGCGCGAGCCGGATCTTTCGTTGACCGATCGAAACCCCGTTCATGTCCGTCAGGTCTCCCGCATTCCCTCCGACTCTCTCCTGGAATCCCCGTGCGAGCGTTGTCCCGTTCATATCGAACCCAAAGATATAACTGCCATTCGCAGCAAAAGGCCCGGATATGTTGTTGAACGCTTCATTGGCGGCCTCCCTCCCGACTTCGCGGGCGAAACCGACCGCATGGGATACTCTTGCGAAAAGGACCTGCCGTACCACATCCGGCGACTGCTGCGGGATACCGACCTCGTATCCGACAACACCGGAGCCGAGCCACCACGTATCGTCGACCCGCTTTACGTACGACAATCCCGGTTCAGTTATCCCTGTCGCCGGGTTCTCGTGCTGCCAGGCAACGAACCCGCTCCCGTTCCTGGCAGCGTCGCGCATATCCCCGATCATCCTGACGCCGGCAGCATCGGTCTGTGACAGCATGTCCTGCCCTGCATATTCGGGGTGGAAGGGATGCGCAAGGTTCGTCCCGTTGTAGTCGAATGCGACAATGCAGCGGTCCCCGCGGGTGAATGAACCGTTCGGATCCGCGAATTCTTCGAGTGCGGCGGCCCTCCCTACCCGCTGGGAGTAAACGACAGCGTCATTCACGAAACTGATAAGGTCGTCTCCAGGTGTGGCGGTGATTGACGGTTCCGGGGTGACAAGGGCATTTGAGGATCCCCCGCCGGTCGGGGTGCCGGACGAGGTCTGGGTCAGAGAGGCGTTCCAGGCAGTGGGGACTGGCGATGTACAGCCTGTACCAAGGACCAGAATGAGTAGAAAGAAAATGACCGGGAGGGGACGGTGATCCATGAAATGAGGTAGTGATGCCGGGTATATGATGATGACGAAACGGCAAACTGCGGGAAAATCGGAAAAATCACCGTGTGAAGTGCGCCGACCGGGACTCGAACCCGGGTTTAGGCGTTGGCAACGCCTAG
>JAJRBP010000219.1 GCA_028679405.1 Methanoregulaceae archaeon
TGTACGCGGTCGGTGCGTACGATGGCCATGAGCGGTGGAACCTTTCGACTCGCTGGAAAGATGCGGTTACAACCAGCCCCGTTGTGGTGGACGACGTCGTGTATTTCGGCAGTGATGACAACCGACTCTACGCGGCCGACGCGGAGACCGGACTTGAACTCTGGAACTTCCCGACGTACAGCGAGGTGTATTCGACCCCTGCGGTCGCGAATGGTCTCGTCTACTTCGGAAGCGATGATTCCAGGCTGTACGCGGTCTATAAGAACAACGGGACAGAGTGCTGGAACTTTTCGCCGAGCAACCATTATATCGAATCGAGCCCGGCAGTGGCGGACGGTGTCGTCTATGTCGGGAGCTGGAACGCAAGGCTCTATGCCGTCGATGCCCTCTCCGGCACCGAGCGCTGGAACTTCACGACGGGGAACTCGATCTATTCGAGCCCGGCGGTAGTGGATGGTGTCGTCTATGTCGGGAGCTGGGACAGGAAACTCTATGCTATCGGGGGTTCTGCGCCTTCTCCCGTAATCAGCACGCTCACCCCGAAAAAGGGAACAATAGGCACGACAGTGACGATCACGAACCTCTCGGGGACCGGTTTCCTCCCCGGTGCAAGGGTAAACCTCACGAGGATGGGCCAGGCGAACCTGCCGGTATCAGTCCTGTCGCTCACTCCGACGAAGATCACCGGTACCGTCCGCCTCCCGGGAACCATCGCCCTCGGCCTGTGGAATGTCACCATCCGGAACACAGATGGGAAGACAGGGAAGAAACTGAACGTATTCACCGTCGAGGCGCCCCCTCCGGCGGTTACCGGAATCACGCCGAAGAAGGGTACCCGGGGTACGACGGTGACGATCACGGCCCTCTCGGGGACCGGGTTCATCCCGGGAGCAAAGGCCACCCTTACGAGGACCGGCAAACCCGATATCAGGATTACCATCACCTCGCTCACTTCGAAAATGATCCGGGGCACGGTCAAACTCCCCCCATCTGCAGCCACCGGCTACTGGAATGTTACGGTAAGAAACACGGACGGGAAGAGCGGTACTAAGGTGAAGGGTTTCCTTTTAAGACCTGCATAACGGGTTGATCCATTTTTTTATTCATATCGTCCGACCGGATTTCCACGATACGGGAAAAAATGCTCCCGGATCATTTATAACCGTCAAATTCCGGAAGAACTGTATCCACTATTTTTGGGCGAGCATCTTGTTTCCCTCCGGAAAAGAGGTGAATCTGACAGCCGGTCACCCAGGGCCAGTCAGACACCGCGAAATACCGGAAGGGTTGCGATCGGTCCCGGTGTTTACAAAATTTCCTCCCACGATCGGCGGGTTCCGGGCCTTGCCGCTATGGCTCCCCGCCACGCGGGCGGCCGGCGAGTCCTGACAGGACCTTTTCCGCGACAGGAGTCAGCCGGTACCTCACCCTCTTTCCATCCCTGTCCTGGGTGATGATCCTCGCATCGCAAAGCTTCCTGACATGCCACGAGACCGTGGGGCCGGTGACCTCCATCAGCCAGGAATCCGGAAGCAGGATCAACATTGCATCGCTATTTTCGTGCACGGAGTTCTTTTTCCATCGCGGCAAGGCAGCGGGCGGCTTCTTCCTCGCTCATCCCCGGGTCCTTAAAACGGGTGAACCGCCCGCACACAAGTTCCGGGCACTTTCCGCAGTGGGGCAGGTTCCGGTCGTTGACACAGCAGTCATATACCGGACACGTATCTGCATCGACATACGCGGTCCAGAACGGCTTTCCGGAGGTCTTCGCGCAACCGGGGCATTCTGCCCCAAAGTGTTCGCACCCGCTGCAGGAATAGCCGCAGACGGTCTGGATTTTTCTCTCGGTCATATCTTCACGTTTCCGGCACCGCAGGATAAATCCGGACGGACGCACCGTGAAAGTGACAGGAAGATCATTCAGGGCCCGGAAATAAGGGGATAATTCCGGATAAAGAATTGAATTTGCGACAGGTATGACGTCAGATCGCTTGAGGGTCCGGGGATCTGACGAAATAAAAGAGAGAGATCAAAACTGATCTTCCCGTCCTGCCCCGGCCGGTTCTATACCCTCCTGATGCCGGACTGGTAGGTGTACGACTGGCCGAATGCCTTTATGATCCCGCTTGCGCTGGCCGAGTTCGAGAACGAGATATCCTCGGACTTTACCGGCCTTGCCGCGATATCATGGAGGTCTTCCGGGCTGATGATGAGCGTTCTTCCGTCCTGGAGGTGGGCGGTCATGAAAGCGCTCATGGAGCCGATCGCATCTGCGGACCCCTCTGATGACGTGACACCCTTTCCGCTGATCGAGTAGGCCTGGACTACCGGCACGTCCGCTGTTGCTGCCACGAAACGCTCGCTTGCAGAGGTCGAGACCGATGCAAGTGAGACGTCGACCTTGCTGCCCGTCATCACCACGTTGCAGAACGGCGGGAAGAACGGACCTGCTGCAGTACCGAACGGGCAGAGGATCTTGTCGGCCGAGGTGGTTATTGCACCTGCCCCGTCGACGAGGATGTCCTCGCTCGATGTCATCCGGCCCTGCTCGTTCGCCGCGATAAACGTGACGATCCTGTTTGCCGCGATGTTGTTCTTGTCAGCGATCTTGTTTGCCGTGTCGACAGCGGTGGTCTTTACATAGCTGGTCACACCCTGGACCGCCATGGTGCTCTCGGTATACCCTGCAGTATACTGGACTTCACCGGCAGCATTCTCACCGTATTCCGCGATATCCTCCGGTGCGTTGAACCACCTGTCGGTCGGGAGGATCCACGGGAACTCAACGAAGTCCTCAGGCACCGGGGCTGCCCCGCCCGGGAGGAGCGGGGGAGCATTCAGTGCATCGCTGCTCTGCTGCCATGTGAGCGAGTCGCTCGCGGTCACGGTCCCCTGGGCGCTGACACTGGTCGCGACGGTAATCCCCTTCGTCTCCGGGGTGGCATTCACCGGTATGTCCGCAATCGCGGTTCCGGCTAGTACCATGAGGGTCAGGGCGACGAGCACCCCTGCAATGATGGAATTTTCCATAATATCAACTCCTGATTTTCGGTACAGACACTGCTCTGCACTGATAATAGGATTTCCGGGGTATCTCAAATAGATTCTGAAATTGAATTGCCAACCCGGACCTTGTGCGGGCGCCCCGAAATGAGTGAAGCCCTACATCGGGCAGAGCACGAGTCGACAGTGATGAGGGAATCTGAACTCATGATCGCTCCAGTCATACTTTCTGGTAATTTTTTCGTGATATGAAAACCAGGTGCGAATGATCTGCATATCTGGAGAAAAATGGGGGATGTCTGGTCGAAAAAACAAAAAACTGGAAAAGCGCCCCGGCCGGGACTTGAACCCGGGTCAAAAGCTCCGCAGGCTTCTAGGATGTCCACTACCCTACCGGGACAGATTACACCCATCTTATACGCATCGATGGCTTAAATATCTGCGGTTAATCCGGAAAACTGCCATGGCCGTTCCAGTCGTGGCGCTGCCTGCCGGATGATTTAAGCCGGCCGTTGGATATTCCCGCTCCGGCCGGCAGACATCGCGGCGCGTCAGTCACTGCCTTCGACCGGAGGAGTAGCTCCCAGCGCATCGAATATCGACCGGATCGCCTGTCCGTGCGACGGCCCGTACCCGCCCTCGAGGGCAAAGACCAGCGGGCCTGAAGAGACCTCCAGAACCATGCGGGTGAGGGTCCCGAAGTCCCCGGGGTATAGCGAGATCCCTCCGAGAGGGTCGTCGTGGAGGGTGTCCTGTCCGGCCGATACGAGGATGAGATCCGGGTCGTACTCGGCAATCGCAGGGAGGATAAGATCGCTGAACGCTTCCTTGTACTCGGTGATCCCGGAGCCTGCATCCACCGGTGTGTTGACCGTGTAACCCTTCCCCTCGCCTGCACCCTGCTCCTGGGGGAGGCCTGACCCCGGGAAGTGGTGTGCCTGGTGGATCGAGGTGTAAAGGACCCGGTCAGACCGGTAGAAGATCTCCTGGGTTCCGTTCCCGTGATGGACATCCCAGTCGACGATGGCAACCCGGTCGAGTGAAAGGAGCGCGTATGCAGCTGCGATGGCGATGTTGTTGAAGATGCAGAAGCCCATCCCGTATGCCACCCCGGCGTGGTGTCCGGGCGGCCTGACAAACGCGAATGAATGCGAGCCTGAGAGGGCAATGTCCACTGCTGCCATGGTCGAACCTGCGGCGTACCGTGCGACCTCGTAGGTATCGGGCGTGACATAGGTATCGCTGTCGAGCCACGAGCACCTCCCGGGCGGACATGTCTGCGAACGTGCTTCGATCTCACGGATGTAGAGGGGATCATGAACCCGGGCCAGGTCATCTGTTCCGGCGGCCTCCACCTCCGCCCGGCCTGCGGAACGTGGGAGCCCCTTCAGTGCCGAGACCAGCCTTTCCTGGCATTCGGGGTGCCCGGGCCAGTCGTGGCGGGCAAAAATTTCTCCGGTGACAGCCTCACATCTCATTTCCTTCACCAGTAAGAGAACGGTGTGTGTTCCGGCAATAAGGATTATCCGGCGGATTCCCCGGAGCCGCGGTCTTAACCACCGGTCCGGCCCTAAAAAATCAACCTGCTGAGATCACGGGTCTGGACATCAGAATCCATTAATACCAAAACAGTGTGTGGAAATGTTAACGCCGTTTACATGCGGGTAATTCTGATAGGTCCCATGACTGATCCCGTTGTAACGAGAACATGTCCGGGTATCTTATGAAATACCTCCGGTGAGGACGAGGGTTCATCATTACCGGAGACGAACTGAGTGATTGAGCGGCAGAGCAGGCACCTGGCCTGCCAGCCGATCAGGGAACCGAAATGAATCAACTGTTTAAGTACGAGCACGATGCCCGCCGGCTCGAGCTCCTGATCAGGATATTCTATTCCATCGCGATCGCCATCGTGATGTTCGTGTACGGGTTTATTGCCGGGGTGTGCATGATCATCCAGTTCTTTGTCATCCTCGTGCTCGGGAGACGGAACCAGGGACTTTCGGATTTCATCCAGGGGTACCTGGAGTACCACGTCCATGTCCTGAGCTATACGAGTTTTATGACCGATGCGCGCCCGGGAATTATGCCAAAAACCACCAGGATATTCGAGGAGGAACAGCCAGTTGTCCAGGGCGGGCCGGATGTTCGCAAATAACAATGGTTAATACCGCATTTGATAAATTTTATGGGAGATCCGGCTGGACTTTCATGCAGGCAGGAATAATTCCATGAAGACCGCGTTTATCACTGGAATAACCGGGCAGGATGGTTCATACCTCGCCGAACTCCTGCTCTCGAAAGGATACGAGGTGCATGGGCTGGTAAGGAGGTCGTCCTCACTGAATACGAGCAGGATCCAGCACCTGGTCACCGACCCCGAGTATCAGTCGGGAGCTCTTACGCTTCACTATGGAGACCTCTCGGATTCCGAGCAGATCTCTCACATCATCCGTACGGCTGCGCCTGACGAAGTATACAACCTCGGGGCGCAGAGCCACGTGAGAGTGAGCTTCGACACTCCCGAGTACACGGGTAATACCACCGGACTCGGGACCACCCGGCTTCTCGAGGCGATAAGGCGGAACCACCCGGTAAGCAGGTTCTACCAGGCTTCGAGCAGCGAGCTCTACGGCTCGACCCCGCCTCCCCAGAACGAGGAGACGTGTTTTCACCCGAGGAGTCCGTATGCCTGCGCGAAACTGTATGCATACTGGATGACGCGTAATTACAGGGACGGATACCAGATGTTCGCATGTAACGGCGTCCTTTTCAACCATGAATCCCCGAGAAGAGGCGAGACCTTCGTAACCAGGAAGATCACCCGCGGTATCGCACGCATCCTCGCCGGGAAGGACGAGTACCTCTCCCTGGGCAACCTCGATGCGAGACGCGACTGGGGTTTCTCCCCCGAGTATGTGGAGTGCATGTGGCGGATACTCCAGCAGCCAAAACCTGATGATTTCGTGATCGGCACCGGCGAGGCCCACTCGGTCAGGGAGTTCCTTACGGAGTCGTTCTCGTATGCAGGGCTCGATATCGGGAAGAATATGAGGACGGACCAGAAATACTTCAGGCCGACTGAGGTCGATGCCCTTATCGCAGATGGACGGAAGGCAGCGGATGTCCTTGGCTGGAAGTCGTCGATCTCCTTCCAGGACCTGGTCAGGATCATGGTCGACGCCGATATGCGGGCAGAAGGTCTCGAGGCAATCGGTGAAGGTGATCGTATCCTCGAAAAGAAAATGCCCTGCCGCTGGTGGAAGGGCGACTGATCGATCCTCCCATTCCAATCCCAGTCAGTGTTGGACGTTACCTTCACGTCCCCGGGAAGTTGCAGGATATCGATTTGTTTTTGATGGACAATCCCCGTGCACCTGTTTTCAAATGACCCGGCATGGGAATAATTTACCAAAACCTATGGGTGATGCATAAGCAGCCGCATTATGAATAAACAGATGGTTTGATGAAAAATGACCACATATC
>JAJRBP010000216.1 GCA_028679405.1 Methanoregulaceae archaeon
GATTTCAAAAATAGTATATCATCCCAGGATTCGTGTGTCGGGAAGCAGCATGATCAGCATAATTGTGGTGAATTATAACGGGAAGAGGTATCTCACCGACTGCTTTGCCGCCCTGCAGGAACAAACATTCAGGGACTTTGAAGTGATTCTTGTCGATAATGCCTCATCTGACGGGAGTGCCGAGTTCGTAGGTAGTAATTTTCCATGGGTCATCCTGGTGAGGAACCAGGAAAATCGTGGCTATGCAGGAGGGGTGAACACCGGGATCAGAGCTGCGGGAGGTGAGTTCATCCTTACCCTCAATAACGATACCATCCCCGAGCGCGATTTCGTCGAACGGCTTGTCCGTCCCTTTTCACAGAGTGAGGATGTAGGGATGTGTGCATCCAAGATGCTCCTTCCCGATGGGAGGATTAATTCGACGGGTATATGCGTGTCAAGAAGCGGTGCGAGCTGGGACCGGGGTCGTGAGATGCCGGATGACGGCAGATTCGACAGGGAAGGAGAGGTATTCGGTCCCTGTGCCGGAGCTGCCCTCTACCGCAGAAAAATGCTCGAACAGATCGGACTGTTCGATGAAGATTTCTTTCTTTTCATGGAGGATGTTGACCTCGCCCTCAGGGCCCGGATGTCAGGATGGAGGTGCATATATGTCCCTACCGCACGGGTTTTTCACTACCACGGTGGTACCGCGGGGGTCGGTTCTGATTGTGCCGTTTACTATGGAAACAGGAATATAATCTGGTACCCTTTCAAGGATTATCCCTGGTCGTTTATGGTGACTTCAATATTCTGGATAGCGGGAAGGACGATGGGTACCATACCATATTACATCATCAGGGGAAAAGCAGCGGTAATCCTTAAGTCAAAGATTGATGGAATTATGGGAATTCCAGGGATGCTGCGGAAGAGAAAGGGGATCAGGCGAACCCTGCCGGCCAGGGAGATCGCTGCACTGTTTCATACCTGGTGCAACATGAATGGGAATTAAAAATGAGATACTGATCCGCTGATCAGTGTATGGGCTTTCTCGAAATATTTTCATAGACCTTCTCCACCTGATCAGTGATCAGGCTCCAGTCGAAACGTTCAGACTGAATGATACACTTCTCCCGCATGGTGGATCGCCGTGCAAGACAATAACGAATCCCGCGCGCAAAATCTTCGGGAGAGTAAGTACAGAGTGAGCCGGTGTCCGGGGTGACAAACGACCTGGCGGCATTACGCGGGTGATCAATCGTCACGAGCGGAAGCCCGCAGGCCATGGCTTCGATCGCGGCGTTCCCAAAACCTTCCCGCATGGACGGAAATACAAAAACCTTGGAGGATTTCATGAATCCGACGACCTCTTCGTAATCTTTCAGGAATCCTGTGAAGGTGACCGCCTCTTTTATACCCAGGTCTTTTGTGAGGGATTCGAGTCTGGTTCTTTCGGGGCCGTCTCCGATAATGACGCACTTAATCTGCGGGATTTCTGACCGCAGAAATGCCACTGTCCTGATAAGCAGGTCTACGTTCTTCTCCTTGATCAACCTCCCTGCAAAAACGATGTCTGATTCAAAAGCCGATGGCAGCACCTTCCTTATCAGGTCAGAATCAATTCCATTCGGGATAACCGCCGAAACACGGAGCCCGTGTTCATGCAGTAACTGCAGCCGGGTTGTCTCGGACCCCGCGATGTGAATGGCGGGGAGACGGGAAAGAAGCATCTCGACAATATTGCCAAAAAACCCGGAATATCCGAGGTACTGGTACCAATAGCCTTTCCATACCTCGAACCAGGTGACGATGAACCGGCTGCCTCCAAGGAATGCGCCGATGCGAGTCGTGAAGCAGTGGAGGTAGGGGAATTCCTGGCAGTCGACAATGTCAAACCTGTCCCGATAAAGGGGAAGGAAACAGGACGATGCAAACAGGACGGCTTCCCCGACAGACCTGGTACCTCCATGATAAAATCGTGCATAGGGGCATATGCCATGGATATTAACTCCCTCCTTCACGAAAACCTCCGGACCTTCCCAGAATTTCATGCAATAGATATGCACCTCGTGGCCTCGTCCCACGAGTCTTCTTGCAAGCTCCCACAGTCTTCGCTCGACACCGCCAACCACATATGGGTAAACTGCGTCATACACGTAGGCAATCTTCATCGTAGTGGCATTATTTCGAACCCGGGTCATTCAGGAGCATCATACTGATAAAGATGGCGGAGAGGGCCAGTTCCAATCCTACGAAGATAAAGGAGAGGGAAACTACCGCGTTTGAGATCTGAGACATCCGGCCGAACCCCGCTGCCATCCAGTCTATAATTATCTTGATGCCGATCAGGAATCCGCAGAAAATTGTGAAACCCCCGAGGACGATGATCCATTCAAGGCTCCGGTAATCCATGATCGTATCGATAAAGCCTCTCCGGTCTTCGTACCCGTGGATCACCGAGTAAACTTTGATAGTAAGGCCCATAAGGATAGCCTGCATTCCTCCGGAGAAGAGAATGGCACTGAGGATGAATGAATGAAGGTGGCTTGTCTCGATCTCACCGAATGTGTAGAAGAGCGCCATCAGTGATATTCCGAGTGCTGAGATGACCGCCCCTGGCATCGCGAGGAATGGAATCGGTTTTAAGAGAAGAATATACCGGAGATGTCTCCATCCGTCGGCGAAGGAATGGAGTTTCGAGGGAGCGATTCGTGGAGAGTAACTAATAGGGACCTCCTCGATGCGCATGCCCCTTTTTGCAGCCATGATCAGCATCTCGGAAGCAAATTCCATCCCCGTCGCATTGAACTGCAACCTGTCCAGGGCCTCCCTGGTTATCGCCCTGAACCCGCTGTGAGTGTCGGAAAATCGAGTTTTGAAAATAAGGTTGAGAATAAAGGTGAGCACCGGGTTTCCCACGTACCGGTGAAGCCACGGCATGGCATTTCTCCTGATCTCTCCCTTGAATCGCGAGCCTACGACAAAATCGGCTCCTCTTTCCAAAGCGGAGAAAAATACCGGCAGTTCCAGGAAATCGTAGGTGTCGTCCGCATCTCCAAGAATGATAATCCGTCCGGTTGCATAGTCGAATGCCTCCCGATATGCCTCCCCATAACCTCGTTTTTTCGGATGGATGACAATAGCTCCCATGGATCTCGCAATATCCGGGGTCCTGTCGGTAGATGCATCTGAGACAATAATTTCTCCATGGATGCCTTTCTCGGCAAAAACCTTTTGAATTTTCGAAATACACGTGCCTATTGTTTGTTCCTCGTTCATCGCCGGTAATATGACCGATACATCGGGAGTCGATACGGAACCGGCTGTTTCATCCAAATAAAATACCCTATTATAACTCTTTTTTCCGGGGCATAAGATTAATGGATTGAAAAGAAGCGGATTAATCTTACTTCGCTATCCGAAGACTCCTTCGATGTATGCTGCGGTCCTGGGATCTTTGGGATGGAAGAACACCTCGTTTGCAGGGCCGTATTCAACAAGTTCTCCCAGGTAAAGAAAAATTACGTAATCTGCGAGTCTTTTTGCCTGTCGAAGGATATGCGTAACAAATACTATCGTATAGTCGTTTTTCAGTGAAGACAATTCAGTCTCAATATGTTTTGCAGAAACAGGATCGAGTGACGACGTTACTTCATCGCAGAGCAGAACCTCGGGTTGGACGGCAAGCGCCCTTGCAAGGCATAACCGCTGCTGCTGTCCTATTGAAAGCTTTGCTGCAGGGTCTTCGAGACGTTCCTTTACTTCACTCCAGAGCCCGACGGTATTCAGACATCTTTCGACAATTTCATCGAGATCTGTCCGCTTCCTCTGTCCATGAATTCTCGGACCGTACGCGATATTGTCGTATATGGACATTGGAAGGGGATTGGGAGTCTGGGCTATCATCCCGACCTTTTTTCTGAGCAGGGATACATCTATCCCACTCCCATAGATATTTTCACCATCAATGTGGACATCCCCTTCGATATCGATCTCCTCGACGAGATCGATCATCCGGTTCATGCATTTCAGCATGGTTGATTTTCCGCATCCTGATGGGCCGATGATTGCAGTAATCTTATTCGGGGGAATGCTGACCGATATATCCTTCAGGATATTCCGGTCTCCAATCCTGACATTCAGGTGTGATATCGTTATTGGTTTTCCTGCCATGTTCCGCCTAACTATTTGATCACGTATTTCTTAAATCTCTGCGAGAGGATCCGTGAGCAGAGGCTCAGGGCAAGCACGATGGCGAGGAGGATAATCCCGGATGCATATGCACGTGCCTGGACTTCGGGGACGGGACTCCCCAGCTGGAAGAATATTGCGAGAGGGAGGGTCGCAACCGCGTCCCCGAGAGACGTGGGAATCTGATCGGTATAACCGGCCGTGAACAGAACAGACGCCGCATCGCCTATCCCCCGGCCCAGCGCGAGCAGGAATGCGGTGACGATACCAGGAAGCGATTGTCTGAGCACGACATGCCAGAGGGTTTCGAACCGTGTGGCCCCCATCATAAATGACGCCTCTTTCAGTTTTGGAGAGACGGTCTGCATCACCTCGTCGAGCCCCCGGGTAAGGAGTGGAGTGATGAAGAGGGCTACCGTTATGATTCCCCAGAAGAGCGAGACTCTCTCATGGAGCCCGATCATGATAATGAACACAAAAGCCCCGTAGATGAGCGACGGGATACCGGATGCAACGTCGAGGGAGATCCTGACAAATGCTGCAATCTTCGATCTCCCTGCATACTGGTTCAGGTACCATGCTATCGGGAGGCTGATGAGAAATGCAAGGGCGATTGCCCCCGCAGCAAGATATAGTGATCCCGCAATTGCGTTCAGGATGCCTCCTCCTTTGCCAAGGTAATAACCTCCCTGGGGGGTCTGTGTGATCATTGCGAGGGAGAGGGCTGGTGCTCCACGGATCACGACCACGATGAAAACTGCAGCCAGGGACCCCAATACTATGAGGAGGGAAGCGATCATAAGCCCCTTGAACAGCTGTTCCTCCGTCTTCCTCCAGTCAACCATCAGGATATCCCCCTTTTCACACGAATAAGAACGATATTTGCAATTATATTGAAAATAACCACGACGACGAGCAGGAGTAAAGCGGCAAACATCAGGGCCGAGTCGTAGAGCGGTATCGACATCATCTCCCCGTAGTTGTTTGCGATAAGAGCAGGGATCGGATAGGCCGGATCGAACAGTGAGGAGGGGATCTTCGCCACATTTCCCACGACCATAAGGACGGCCATGGTCTCGCCAAATGCACGCGAGAACCCGAGGACCACTGCTGCCACGATACCGGGGAAGGCTTTCCGGAAAACGACGTACTTCACCGTTTCCCACCGGTTCGCGCCCATCGCAAGCGAGGCAATACGCATATCTTCAGGCACTGCCGTGAGAACTTCAAAGGCGATGGAGGTGATCAGGGGAACCACCATGATGGCAAGGACCAGGCCCCCGGTCAGCACGCAGTAACCGGAAGTAGAAATATGAAAGGCGGGGGCAATCAGGTCTTTCACGAGTGGGACCAGGAGCAGAACCCCGAACAGGCCGAATACGATCGATGGGATTCCTGCGAGGAGATCGATAAGGGGCTGAACGGTCGCTTTAATTCTCCTGTGAGCATATTGCGAGAGATAAATCGCTGAAAAGAGGGATATCGGGATGGAGAGTGCCATCGCGACGAAGGTCACCCATACTGTCCCGGCGATAAACGGGAGAAAACCAAACTTGCCTGCCATTGGTTGCCAGACACTTGAAAAGAGGAGGGTTGGCAGGGACTGATTCAGGAGTATCTCCTGGGAGCGGATACACAATACGCCAGTCATTACAATAAGGAGAAGACTGGCAGCAAATGCGGGGATAAAAGTTAATCGTCCGACTATCCGGTCGATAATTTGTCTTTTCATCGGAAACCCGCCGTCGAAATTGATGAATGGATTGGATTATCCATTGACCTGTTTAAGCTCAGCCTGAATCTTTTCTGACGAGATCGGGATATAACCGGTTTCAAGGGCGTATTTCTGCCCGTCTGTCAGTATCCAGGCGACAAAATCTTTCGTCGGTCCTTTGAAGGACCCGCGTGTGACTATGTTCAGTTCCCTTGAAGGTGGTGAAGGATATGCCCCTGTATCGATTGCATGGATGATATCCTGGCGGGTTCCATAGAAATCCTCAGCCGGATCAATCACGCCGTTATCATTCAGATCCAGCTTCAGGATAGAAAGCCCAGTAATTGGTTTTTCAGTCGTCGGATCATAGGCGAAATTGATATTGTTGTACCCGATTCCAAGCCGGTCGTTCCTGACTGCCTCCGCAACCCCGGGATCCGCATTTACTCCTACGCCCTTCAGGTCTTCCTGGGTATAATTGCCGATATACTGTGCCCAGATTGTCGCAGCTCCACATGCATCAGACCGCGTATAGACGTTGATCTTATCCTGCGTTACCGATCTTCCCGCCACACTTCCCCAGTCGGTCACGGTGTTGTTGATGTAAATCGCCTTGAGCAGGGTCCTGTTGATACCCTTTGAATTCAGATCGGAAATTACAGGATTATTCACATTTATCGTTCCAATAACTGCATCCTTCACCACCGCAACATAGGCCGCACCCTGGGCGATTTCCTGCGGGTAAATTTCTCTTGAAACCATACCGATATCAGCAAGGCCGTTAAGCGCGTCGGTCATCCCTTTGCCCGCACCTCCCCCGGAGATCTCGATGATGACCTCGGGATGTATTTTCCTGTACTCCTCAGCCCATTTTACCATCATGGGATAGAGTGCGAAAGCACCGGAGACGGTAATCTTTCCGCCGCCCGAAGGGTTGGTCGAAGTCGCATTGGTACTTGGGGTATTAGCACAACCGGCCACGAGGAGACCAGCCAATACCATGACAACGGCAAGAAGTGCATATCCTTTCATTTGAATTTCCTCCTTTCAAATATATTGGTATATTACCAATAGGTATTGGTATTCATCCATTAATACTTTTTTTGGAACTCTACCAAAAGAATATACATATTCTTACATCTTACCTGAATGAAGGTAATTGCCGATGGTGCAACTGGATCTTGATGATATTGAGTCCATTGAGGAGACCACAGTAACCGTCCGGTCGTACAGGCATCGGACAACGATACCCTCGAAAATCTTTCGTCTTTTGAACCTCACCCAGGGAGATCGGCTGAGATGGATTGCCCTGAAAGACGGTTCCGTACTGGTGATGAAACTGAAAGATACTGGACCCTCAACGGAAACTGTTATTGAAGAAAATCCGGTTCACCCCCCCACCGAAATAATTTAATCATTAAATGAAACGTGTTCCAGATTCTCATTCATATCCAGGTCAGATGAATCAGGGGAAGAATCCACAGGTTTCCGGGGTTATTACTCTTCAGGCATTAAAATAGTCCAGAAAAGATCTACACGTGGAATCTGGATATGAAACAGCCGTTCTCCCACGTCCACCTGATTTGTGTGCAGTCTCTCGTAAACTGAATCCTTCTCCGGAGAAACCGGACTGAACAGGGGGCCAGAATCAGTGGTTATTCTGATGCAATTGCAGCTGTTTGAAAATAGGATTCCTGCTTTCGTGGGAAGAATAAAAAAATTTGGGACCTTGGGAAGGTCTGATCCTTCCTCTATTCCCGTTGTCCTATATCCCACTCAGACGCGGCGGATGCCGGACTGGTAGGTGTAGGCCTGGCTGAATGCCTTGATGATGCCGCTGGCACTGACAGAGTTCGAGTACGAAATGTCCTCTGCCTTTACGCCTCTGAACGCATCCTCGTCGTCGGTCGTGAGGACACGGCCGTCCATGAGGTGGGCGGTCATGAATGCGCTTGCGGACCCGATAGCGTCAGCGCTGCCCTCGGATGAGGTAACGCCCTTGAGGCTGATCGAGTATGCCTGGACTACCGGCACATCAGCGGTTGCTGCGACGAAGCGCTCGCTCGCGGAGGTTGAGACCGATGCGAGTGAGACATCAACCTTGCTGCCCGACATAACGACGTTACAGAAGGGCGGGAAGAAGCCGCTTGCCTGGTTTCCGAACGGACAGAGGATCTTGTCGCCCGAGGTGGTAAGTGCACCTGCACCGTCGACGAGGATGTCCTCGCTCGAGGTCATGCGACCCTGTTCGTTCGCTGCAATGAACGTAACGATCTTGTTCGCTGCAATGTTCTGCTTGTCAGCGATCTTGTTCGCGGTGTCGATTGCGGTTGCCTTGGTGTAGCTGGTCACACCCTGCACTGCAAGGGTCTGCTCAGTGTATCCTGCGGTGTACTGGACCTCGCCGACACTCATCGTGTCGCCCCAGACTCCAGCCTCAGGTGATGCGTTCCCGGTCCATGCCCCTGCGGGCACGAGCGGTGGTGCATTGAGTGCATCGCTGCTCTGCTGCCAGGTGAGCGAGTCACTGGCCGTCACGGTTCCCTGTGCATTGATGTTGGTGGTGACGGTGATCCCCTTGGTCTCAGGGGTCGCGTTTACCGGGATGTCAGCCATTGCGCATCCGGTGAGTGCGATCAACATTGCCGCTGCAACGATGACCACAAAGTACGTTGTCTTCATCATGTTCCTCCTACAGTTTTATGCTGATACTCTCAGCATCAACCAATGATTTTGTTTATAGATACTTAATAACCTTTCTCTCTGATTCTCAAAAAAGCAGGGGAATTGGAACAAATCGGGGCCCGATAACTGCTTTATTAGCTCATTGAACCGTTCGGTTAAAATCAATCCCGGCAGAGGAAGAGAGTTGAGGATTTCCCAGGCTCAGCATTTGATCGCATACCGTGCCCAAATACCTGACTCATTTCCCACGCTTCTCTATGTTTTGGTATTCGAAGCGATTTCCAAACTTTTTGCACAAAGAAAAGGCCCGGGACTCTGATCAAAACAAAAAGAAAGAAGGGATTTCTAAGAGGCTATCCCTCTTCGTTTCACCCCTCTCTCTCACTTCAGACGCGGCGAATGCCGGACTGATAGGTGTAGGACTGGCTGAACGCCTTGATAATACCGCTGGCACTGACAGAGTTCGAATACGAGATGTCTTCTGCCTTCGGTGATGCAAAGGCGAAGGGCCCGTCGGCATCTGTCTGGTTCAGGACACGGCCGTCCATGAGGTGGGCGGTCATGAATGCGCTTGCAGACCCGATAGCGTCAGCGCTGCCCTCTGATGAGGTGACGCCCTTGACACTGACCGAATATGCCTGAGCTACAGGTACATCGGCGGTCGCTGAGACAAAGCGCTCGCTTGCTGAAGTCGAGACCGATGCGAGTGAGACATCGACTTTGCTTCCCGACATAACGACATTACAGAACGGTGGGAACATGCCGCTTTCCTGGGTTCCGAACGGACAGAGGATCTTGTCGCCTGACGATGTCGTCTGGCCTGCTCCGTCGATAAGGATATCTTCGCTCGAGACCATCCGGCCCTGTTCATTTGCTGCAATGAACGTGACGATCTTGTTTGCTGCAATGTTGTTCTTGTCAGCAATCTTGTTCCCGGTGTCGAGCGCGGTGGTCTTGGTGTAGCTGGTTACACCCTGGACTGCCATCGTATTCTCGGTGTATCCGGCGGTGTACTGGACCTCGCCTGCACCTTCGACCACTCCGGTCGTCGAGTTAGCTACGGCAGCCTTCAGCGGCGGTGCGTCGAGCGCATCGCTGCTCTGCTGCCATGTAAGCGAGTCACTTGCGGTGACGGTACCCTGGGCGTTGATATTGGTAGTTACTGTGATCCCCTTCGTTTCAGGGGTCGCGTTGACCGGGATGTCAGCCATTACCGATCCGGTGAATGCAATAAGCATTGCGACCGCGATAACGGCTACGCCGGCGAAATGAGTTGTCTTCATGGTTCTCTCCTACATTCAATGCTGATACTCTCAGCATCAACTAATCACTTTGGCGAAAGACCATAAATAACCTTTTGTGGATTCCTCGCAATTTAGAAGTTATTCTTAAAAAACAAGGACGTATAACCGTTTATTTTGACGGTCTAACCTGAAAGTTATACGTGATTGTAGCTGGATTTTGGTGGAGATTCGGATCGGATAACCAGTATTTTTCAGGTAAAGAAACTCGAACGATAGATGCAAAGGAACGCCTGTATCATTGTCATCATCCGATGGAAGAGGTCA
>JAJRBP010000121.1 GCA_028679405.1 Methanoregulaceae archaeon
CGGGGCTTGTTCACGCGACAGGTAGGGGGAATGAACGATACCTATCGGTTCAAGTACAAATTCCATACCGAATCGATCTTTTCTATAGGCTCAGGTACGAAATCAGGATTCTGGAAACTCACGCGTATCCCCGACCCGATAATGATCCGGGGATTTTGCTTTTAAGCTTCTCCGGGAGTCAAGGAAAAGGGTTGAACGGTGCTGGACCCCTGCGATTTGGCGATGATTCGAAAAGACCCAACCCTCTTCAGGTCACGTGCACCTAACTTCCGGCATCCTCTCAATATTTAATAGTGCCCGGGGGTACCTACCCTTATGAGACCAGGCCGGACAGTACTTCTGCTCCTGTTCCTTGTACTCGCAGCGGGCGGGATGGCCTCCGCAGTCCAGTACCCTGTGTCTGACATCCGCGGGGGGCTGCCGGATGTCCTGGCCAGCCCGGCCGTTACCGGCACTGTGACCCTGACAGGGATCCCGGCGTGGTATGCCCCAACCGATACCGTTCGGATTCCCCGCATTCCTGCTGGTGAGACGGGGAACTCCCTCCTCGGCACATTCCTGAACCGGACCCCCCGTAAACCCTCCTTCCCGATCCCGGGGGGGAGCGCAGCGCCGTTCCCCTGGACAGGTCTCAGGTACGGATCCCTGTCGGTAACGACCCACCCGTCCGGTGCCACGATCTTTCTCGACGGGGGGCTGGCCGGGAGGTCCCCGGCACTACTCCCCCGGGTCTCGCAGGGATCCCACCATGTCGGGTTCCTCCTCCCGGGATACCTCCCGGATTCGAGGGATGTGACCGTGATCGCAGGGCTCCCGACCACTCTTGACGTGGCGCTCGTCCCTGAGGACACACCCCAGGCAGAGCCTGTCCCGGACAACGGCGGACTCACCCGGGTCGACGCCGCGATCGCGAAATATACGAATATCGAACGAACAGCCAGGGGCCTTGCAGCGCTCGCCTGGGACAGCGACCTCGCCCGGGTTGCAGTCGCCAACAGCAGGGACATGAGAGACCGGCATTATTTCTCCCACGTCAACCCCGATGGTCACGACGTGTTCTGGCGTCTCGGCAATGCGGGATATTCGTGGAAAGAGGCGGGCGAGAACATCGCGTTCTCTGCACGTTACCAGGCTGACGCCGATCCCGATACGGTCGGGCGAGCCCTGGTCAGGGTATGGATGGAAAGCCTGTCGCACCGGGAGAACATCCTCGCTCCCTACTACACCCGTACAGGTATCGGCACTGTTTTCGAACACGATACCACCCTGACACCTCACGGGTACATCGTCACCCAGCTGTTCTCGGACAAGGACTGAATATCCCCGGCATTACGGCCTTTCTGTATCCCCTGGATCCTTTTGTCAGGCGATCTCTCTGGATCCCTCTCTCGATCATCCATCCAGGCGATCCCGTCTCCTGAGCAGGACCTGATTCGATGAACCGCATACCAGAATCGGAAATGAGAGAATTTTTCCCCCTGGCGATTAGATGTTCATCAATGATGAGGTCCGATATCTCCCTGTTCTTTTCAGGCCGTTTCTCACCGGAGGTGTGAATGTCGCACATCCTCGTGATCCTGGCTCACCCCGCACAGGGGAGTTTCAACCATGCGATTGCCGGGGCGGTGCTGACAGAGCTCTCGAAGAACGGGTATGATCATACTTTTCACGACCTGTACCTCGAGAATTTCCCGCCGGTCCTCCCGGCAGGCGAGATCCCCGCGGACGCCCCGGTCCCGCCCTTGATCGGGGAACACTGCCGCGACCTCCTCGCAGCAGACGGCATCGTGATCGTCCATCCCAACTGGTGGGGCCAGCCGCCGGCCATTCTTACCGGCTGGATAGACCGGGTGTTCCGGCCGAGGATGGCATACCGGTTCGTCGAAGGAGACAGCGGGGAGGGTGTCCCGTCAGGACTCCTTAAAGCCGGGAAGGCCGTCGTGTTCAATACCTCGAATACTCCTCCCGGACGGGAGCGTGAAGTCTTTGGCGACCCGCTGGAGCGGATCTGGAAGGACTGCGTATTCGGCCTCTGTGGTATCGATGAGGTCTTAAGGAGGACTTTCTCGGTAGTGGTAACCAGCACGCATGAAGAACGCACGAAATGGCTGAAGGAAGCCGGGGAGATCGTCGGAGCGGTGTTCCCCCCGCAGTGAAAGAAAAAAAACGCAAGAGAGAATACGGGCTCTGGAAAGAAGACCAGTCCTGGATGATCCTTGAACATTCAGAGATATCCTGTCTCTCGGGAAAGGGTCCGGTTTCGGGATTCCGGTGCCGGGAGGCGGGTACCGGTTCCTGCAGTGACTGCCTGAAAAGAATGCGTGATTCGTCATCCTCCGGTGTCACAAACCGGGATTGTCTCATAAAAAAGCGCGGTATCTTTTAAAAAAATTACTTTTCAGTAGGTTTCCCGTCGTAGTGCTCTTCCTGCGCCAGGGCATCCTTTCGTGTTTTCCTCACGACTTTATCCTGGTGCTCGGGCGGGGAGTAAATGGTGTACAGCTTGAGGTCTTTGGTCTTTGAGGTGTTTATCACGTTGTGCAGCGCACCGGACGGGACGACGACGCCGCTCCCGTCCTTCACCGGATGCTTCGTGCCGTCGATCACCACCATACCTTCCCCTTCCTCGAAACGGAAGAACTGGTCGACGTCATCGTGTGTCTCCTCTCCGATCTCTTCCCCGGGAATGAGGCGCATGAGCACGAGCTGGGAAAACTTCCCCGTGTAGAGGACCCTCCGGAAATCGGTGTTCTTCCTCGTTGCATCTTCAAGATTTGCTGAAAAACCTTTCTTCATGTCTCATCCCACCTCCGTGTGGATGTATACTCCATGGCATTCTCTCATATGAATATATTTCCTGATACCATTGAAATCCGGGTTGTGTCAGGCAACATGCGGATTGTCATCAGGAGAAAACCGGTTTATAAGAACGTGAATCTCCGGGCAACGCCAGGAACCGGACAGGAATATTGATTTCGATTCGAACGGATCATTCCCGGTATATCACAGGGTGGCAGCGATCACATTCCTCCGGTATGATCACATTTACCCAATGCTGAGATCCCCGAAAAAACCGAATGAACCATATCTGATATGGACCGTATATCGCATGGGATGTATATGCCGGAAACTCCAGAACCCATACCGGTCGCAAAAGGGACGCAGGTGGTGAATCTCCTCCCGGGAATGGCAAACCGCCATGGCCTGATCGCAGGGGCGACCGGGACCGGAAAGACCGTTACGCTCCGGGTGCTCGCGGAAAATTTCAGCAGAATTGGGGTCCCCGTTTTTATGGCAGACATCAAGGGGGATCTCTCGGGGATGGTATATCCCGGGGGGGATAACCCGAAGATCGCCGAAAGGGCAACGGAGCTCGGCCTCCCTGGCCTGCTGCCCGAAGGTTGTCCGGTAACGTTCTGGGATGTATACGGGGAATCCGGTCTTCCAGTCAGGACGACAGTCTCCGAGATGGGCCCGCTCCTCCTCTCGCGCATCCTCGGCCTGAACGATATCCAGACCGATGTGCTGACCATCCTCTACAAGATCGCCGACGACCAGGGGCTCCTCCTCCTGGACTTGAAAGACCTTGGCGCCATGGCCCGGTACTGCGGCGACCATGCAAAGGAGCTCAAGACCCAGTATGGGAATATATCCCCCGCAAGTATCGGTGCCATACAGAGAAGCCTGCTCACCCTTGGGCAGCAGGGGGCGGACCGGTTCTTCGGGGAACCGGCCCTGAACGTCATGGACTTCACGAAGACCGATGCATCGGGGCGCGGGGTGGTCAATATCCTCGCGGCAGACCGCCTGATGCAGTCGCCGAAGGTATATTCGACCCTTCTCCTCTGGCTCCTGTCCGAGCTGTTCGAGCAGTTCCCCGAGGCAGGGGACCCGCCGAAGCCGAAACTCGTATTCTTCTTCGACGAAGCCCACCTGCTCTTCCAGGACACGCCGAAAGCACTCGAGGAGAGGATCACCCAGGTCGTCCGCCTGATACGGTCGAAGGGGATCGGGATTTACTTCGTCACCCAGAACCCGGTCGACCTCCCGGACCAGGTCCTCGGGCAGCTTGGGAACCGGGTGCACCATGCGCTCCGTGCGTTCACCCCGAAGGACCAGAAGGCGGTAAAACTGGCTGCGCAGACCCTGCGGCCGAACCCTGCTTTCGACACGGCTTCGGTCATGACCGAGCTCCGGATCGGGGAAGCCCTCGTCTCGATGCTGGATGTAAAGGGCAGCCCGACGGTCGTCGAACGGGCACTTATTTACCCCCCGCACAGCCGGATGACCCCGCTCACTCCGGAGGAGCGCAGCCAGGTCATCGGGAATTCCCCGCTCCGGGCCAGGTATTCGGAAGCGGTCGACCGGGAGTCTGCATACGAGCTCCTGAAGAAGAAGGCCGGACAGGCTGCGGTCGTCCCGGAAACAAGGGCTGATACCAGGAAAGGCCAGGCGAAACGACCGGCGTCCGGGACCGGCGACGTGATCGGGTCGGTCGCAAAGAGTGCCGCCCGCGCAATCGGGAGCCAGCTCGGCCGGGAGATTATCAGGGGAGTGCTCGGGTCCTTCTCGGGAAAAAGATAACCTCATCACCTGAATGCATGGAAGGGAGGGCGGACAGATGAACTATCCCGGCAATACGTGCCTGAAGAACTGGAGAGAGACGCCGGGTGCGGACCGCCCGGTTCGGTCAGGGGTCCTGGCATGACCTTCTCGCTCTCGCAGGTGGAGCCCTGGGGGCGGTCGCACCAGGAATATCTCAGTTTCTTCGACCTCGACGATAACGACCTCGGGAGGAGGCTGGCAGGGTGTGCGGACGGTCCTGCGGGGTTCAACAGCTGGCTCTCGGCACGAGGGGGTTCCATCGTCTCCTGTGACCCGCTGTACAGGTACCGGGCCGCAGAGATCCGTGACAGGATCCGGGAATGCAGGCCCCGGATCCTTCGCCAGGTAGAGGAGAACATGGACCTGTTCGTCTGGGAAACCGTCCGTTCCCCTGAAGAGCTCGGCAGGTACCGGGCATCCGCGATGCAGTCGTTCCTTGCCGACTATGAACGGGGCAGGCGGGAGGGGCGTTACCTGGCTGCAACGCTCCCGTTTCTCCCGTTCCCTGACAATAGTTTCGACATTGCGGTCTGTTCCCATCTCCTGTTCTACTATTCTCCCCAGTTATCCGGGGACTTTCACGTGGCGGCAATCACGGAGATGCTCAGGGTCGCCCCCGAGGTGCGCATCTTCCCGCTCGTGGACCTCAATGCCGGTATGAGCGGGCACCTGGATCCCGTGTTGCGGGATCTCGGGGACAGAGGTCACGAGGTGGAGATCC
>JAJRBP010000148.1 GCA_028679405.1 Methanoregulaceae archaeon
GGAGTCTCTACCGGGAGCTGGTGCACCGGGAAAAGTTTCAGTCTGTAATTCTTCCTGGTTCACGAGACCAAAAGAAAGCATGTTATGTCATTTTGATCTCTATCACGGGCTGCTCTGATTCCCGGGACTTTGAGACTGAGCCGCACGTGATGTCATTCTGGTCCTTTCCCCGGGGCCGGTTTTTCCTTTCAGCCGGAAGAATCCGGGAGATATGAGAATTTTCTCCCCGGGGATCAATCAGGGTTCATGCAGACTGCCGGGGACAAAACCAGAAATTTTATCAGGATGCAGTCTGGACTATTCATTCATCCTGTTACCTTTATAGACCTTGAGCAGATGCAGGGGGGGTCCGCAGGGATAGTAAGGAGTTGCATCACGTTGACGTGTAGGCTGGTTTGTCCGGAAAGAATCCGGCCGGGAAGAGTTTTGTTGATTGCAGCGGTTACCTTGCTTGCCGTCTGCCTTGCAGCCACGGGCGTGCAGGCATCGACAGGTGAGAGCCCGGCCGTCCCGGGGAGTGCCGGGGAGACCGTGCAGGGAACAGCGGCCGGTGAGGCTGTCGTCGTCGATGCGCTCCCCGATCTCCGGGTCTGGACCTATACCTCCCCGAGCGGGGTAGTCACCCGGACATTTACCATCCTTAACAGCGTCAGGAATTCCGGCACAGGATCTGCCGGGGCCTTCTACGCAAATTTCTACATCTCACATGACACCACCATCACCACCACCGACACGTACATCGGCACCCGGCATTACTCCGGGCTTGCTCCCGGAGCTGCCGGGGAGAATCTCAACACTCCCGTATCCATTCCGTTCTCGGTCCCAGGAGGCACCTACTATCTCGGGATGATTATCGACCCCTATGAGTCTATAGAGGAGACGGACGAGACGAACAACGTGGCCTGTAATTTAAATGCCGTCACCATCAACAATCCCGACCTCCATCCCCATACCTTCTCCACCCCGGGCGGAGCGGTCAGCAGGACATTCACCATCCAAAGCAGCGTGGAAAATATTGGTACGGGAGATGCCGGGGAGTTCTATGCAGGTTTCTACATCTCCCCTGATACCACCTTTTCCACCGCTGACACCCGGATCGGTTCCAGGTATTACTCCGGGCTCGCCCCGGGGGTCGCCGGACCGAACATCCACACCACCGTCACCGTCCCGTCATCGGTCCCGGCAGGCACCTACTATACCGGGATGATTATCGACCCCAATGGCCATGTCACCGAAACGTCCGAGGGGAACAACATTGCATACAACCCCGTCGCGATCTCCATCGCCGATCCCGATCTCGTAACCTATTCATTTTCCCCGCCGTCCGGTCCGGTCAACAGGACGTTCACCATCTATAACAGCGTCAGAAACCAGGGCACCGGAGATGCAGGTGCCTTTTCCGTCGGATTTTACCTTTCTCCTGATACCACAATCACCACTGCCGATCCGAGGATCGGTTCACGGCATTATTCAGGGCTCGGTGCCGGGGTTGCCGGACCGAACCTCCACACGAGCGTTACCGTTCCGTCATCCGTCCCGACAGGCACCTACTACGTCGGGATGATTATCGACCCCGATAACGCCGTCGTCGAGGGCAACGAGAACAACAACGTGAAAACCGACCTGGAACCGGTCACCATCGGCCCGCCCGTACCCAATATTACCGGCATCACCCCGGCCAGGGGGATCCGCGGGAAGACGATAGCGGTTACGGACCTTGCAGGCTCGGACTTCCGGGCAACCAACACCATCGGTTTGAAACGGGCCGGCTGGCCTGATATCCCGATGACGGACGTCGTGATTACCCCAACAAAGATCTCCGGGAAGTTCGTCATCCCGGCAACCGCTCACGCAGGATTAAGGAATGTCGTCGTCACGAACAGCGGTGGAGAATCAGGAATCCTGGCGAACGGGTTCAGGGTACTGTTCCAGACACCGGTCATCACCGGGGTATCCCCGAACACCAGTAACGACGGGACGACTGTCTCACCCCTGAAAATCCGGGGCAGAAAGTTCAGGGCAGGGGCAGAGGTAATCCTGGTCCGTTCGGGTGAGACCCCGGTACCTGTCACCATCACTAACGTCACCCCGCATAAGATCACGGGGACGGTCACCCTCCCGGCCGGGATGGCAACGGGCTGGTGGAAGGTAAAAGTCAAGCAGCAGAACTGCGTGCAGGTAGTGAAGGTGAACGCGTTCAAGGTGACGTGACCCGGGAGAAAAGGACCTGTGAACCTGGTCCGTCCTCTCAGTTACACACGAAGTCCGGGTTCATGTGCCCTGCGTGGGCATAGTACCGGTCCACCTCTGCCACGCTCAATACGACTGATTCGGGATTGGGGCAGTCGTTAAGCTTGTATACGATGTAATTCCCCGAAGTCGCCATGTTCTCGTTCCTGATGACGTACCTGGAATAGCTATAGGATCCAGCCTGGATGATATCCCCCCAGGAAAACTTCGGTGCTGCGTTACTCGTGGTATACGCAGGAACAGGCGTTGCGTAGGTGGTGTTGCTCTCCCAGCGGATCTGGGAACCAGGGTAGACCGTCGACTCCGACGGACCCATCGTGCCGAAGGGAATGTCCCAGGTCGCAAGGTCCGCACCGGTGAGAATATTCCCGAAGTCATAGGACAGCCGGTGACCGCCCGAGGATTCGGGCACCACGAATACGATCGACCCGCTGATCTTCTCCCCTTTGTACAGGTCCTGGTAGTACGGCAGTGCATCGTTGAGCAGCGAGAGGATGTCGGGGTCGTAACGGTTTCCCTCCGAGTCCGAGAGGCTGAAATCCCCGGCACCCACGTAGGCCTCATCCTCGCCGAGGTTCTTCACCTCGCCCTCGCAGATAAGGAAGACCTTCCCAGGTTCCGCCACGTTGGTCAAGTACTTGTGGATCGCTTCGGAAAAGTACTGGTACGACCTGGTCTTCCTGGCGGTGAACACGATCACCTGCCGCTCGCTGTTCCCCGCGGAATCGCCGAGCCTGAGGAATTCCGGACCGTCGGGAAAGGGTGTCGGCGTCGGGGATGTCGTCCATGCGGACTGGTACCCTGCCGGACCGGTCGAGAGGGGAGAGCCGCCGGTGGTGCCTGCAGTGGGAACAAGTGGCTCCAGGAATAATGATGCAGGGACCACGATGAGGAAACCCGCGAGAATAAGCACGCCGAGCAGCAACGCAAGTTTCCCGGCGAAACTCTTCGGCATCATGGACCTTCCCGGCTCCGGGGGCAGGGAGCGGAGATAGGATTCCCTGAAGATCCTTAATGATTTCCCGCAATAGGGGCAGGTGCCCAGGTACTGTGAGACCTCTTTCCCGCACCCCGGGCAGAAGGGCATTTCAGGACTCCTCCCTGTTGTTTATCTCGTAGAGCCTGCGTCTCCTGGCGAGGTAGAACGGGAAGAATATGATGGCCAGCAGGAAGACGAGGACCGCCCAGGCGGTCGGCCCCCAGCTGTCCGAATAATCCTTCCCCCAGTCCTGCCCCACCCCGATCCCCTTCGCATCCGAGTACACGGCAACGGACAGGAAGAACAGGAGTACCAGGGCGACGAGGACGTTGAGGAGCATGGAGCCGATCATGACGAGGAAGAGGATGACGAGGAAATAGTTCGAGGGGTAGGGAAAAGCCCGTCCCTGGGGTCCCGGGTTTTTCCACAGCGGGGCCCCGGACTGCCTTTGTGTGGTCACCGCGGGGTGTCCTGTTGCAGTCGCTATGGATTGTCCCGTTTCCGGTACCCCGGGCTGCGCTGTCGCAGGCACGCCTGACTGTCCTGTCACTCTCATATCGGGTTGCCCGGAAAATACCGCTCCCGGTTGCCCCGGCACCCCGGACTGTCTCTCTGGAACCCCTGGCTGTCCTGTTACCGGCATTCCGGATTGTTCAGCCGCTGCCCCGGCATGCCATGCGGGGATATCCCGGGGCGGTGTTGTTGCGGTCGCTGCGGGTTGTCCCGTTCCAGGCTCCCCGGGACTCCCTGCAACCGAGAACCCGCATTTCGGGCATGTCGCCATCTCGTTCACTACCGGGGTCCCGCAGCGGTAGCAGTATGCAGAAAGGGATGAGGGAGTTTCTCCCGGTTCCACGGGGGCTGGAGCATCCTGTGGCTCCTCCCTGTCTGCCGGGACCACTCCGTCGGCCGGGCGGGGTACGCGGTCAGGAGCAACGTTCTTCTCCACTTCGCCCGGGGAAACACGGCCGGGAATTTTTGGCCCTGACTGTTCAAGCTCTTTCTCCCGGTCGAAACATTTCCTTGCATCTTCCTTTCTCCCGAGCCGGTCGTAGGCCATGCCCATGTTGTGCCAGGCGCTGATGTACCCGGGTTCCAGCTGTATCGCACGGTAATAGCAGGAGATGGCATCCCGAAATTCCTTCTCCTTATAGTATTCGTTCCCTGTATTCTTCCAGTATTCAGCCGTTTCGGGCTGACCAGGATCCCCCATTTTTCCAGTCCTTTTAATATAATTCTATTGTTTGATTCTACATTTCGCGCTATAGAGAAAAATATCTTCGGATTGCCCTTTTCCGGGGTTACCCTGGATGAGAGGCGGTCACATCGGAGGAACCGGAGGGAGATGCACCGGAAGTAACCAAAAGGATTTCCGCCATCTGTATTCCCTGAAAAGGATCCGATCATTCATAAAGCGCAGAGAGAAACTACTACGATTCAGAACGGGGTATCCCGGGCAATGCCGCCGCCCGGCTCCGGTGCAGGAAGGAGCGGCAGGGAGAGACCCAAATGAAGAAGTACCTGGTATTCATGGCATGCGTCCTCATCCTGGCCGGCCTTGCATGTGTCCTGCCGGCAGCAGCAAAGCCGGTCGAACAGAGAACGACTGTCGGACTCGTCTCCGCCCCAAACCCGTCCGTGGCAGGCCAGCTGGTCACGTTCATGGCAACCGTGGAACCTGCCCCACTGACTCCGACGTCGCTCACCGTGCACACGGATCCCAGTCCGTCGGTGTACGGGGAGCCGGTCCACGTCACGGCGACGCTCTCTCCTGCGATGGCTGGCCAGACGATCACC
>JAJRBP010000024.1 GCA_028679405.1 Methanoregulaceae archaeon
TGGAAACAGACAAGCAGGCCGAAACACAAGGTGACGACCCCGATGACCAGGTAACCTATGGGGTCGATCATGATTCCCTCTCCAGTTCGGCGATCAAGGGGACGATGGTCTCGACCTCCTCGCATTTCCTGCCGATGGTGACGAACCTTCCGGCATAGTACCTGTTCATGGCGAGATATCCGGCAATAAGACCGATCACGAACATCATCGTCCCGAAGAAGGTATAGATAATAAAATCGTCCACGAACCTCACCTTAACAATTGGTACCATCGCCGGTCTCATCAATAAATATATCCCAAGACGCCCCGCCGGTTTCACGGGAAGTGAGGAGAAAACCGTTTGTTGTTCTGAATTAAGATGAATCGGGGCATTTACGGTAAGATTATAATCGATGAAGCGAAATGGATCGATCGGGTGGGACCATGTCGATCATCTCATTCGCACATCATAAGGGAGGCACCGGAAAAACGACCTCATGCCTCAATATCGCCGGGTTCCTCCAGAAGGCTTCGAACCGGGTTCTCGTCGTCGATGTAGATCCCCAGGCGAATGCAACCGCTGGTCTTGGGATCAGGCCCAAATCCGTGCGGATGAGCATGTATGACGTCTTTATGAGCGTATTTGATGGATCGCCCCGCGTGGAGATCCGGGACGTCGTCGTCAATACCCAGTCCGGGGTGGATCTCGCACCCTCTAACCTGGAGCTCGTGGGTGCCGAACCGTACCTGTATACGATAGAGAACAGGGCATCTGTCCTTAAGGACGCTCTCGCACTGATCTCCCCTTCATACGATTTCATCCTGATCGATACACCACCGAGCATGGGCCAGTTCGTTATCAACGGCCTCGTGGCATCGGACAGGACAATAGTCACGTTCGACCGGGGGGTGTTTGCGCTCCATGGTCTCCAGACCCTGATGACAGTCTTTGACGATATTGAAGAGATCATCGGCGAGACGATCGATGCCGAGATGGCTGTCCTGACCAGGTGGCCGGAGGAGAAACGGGCTGGCCTGTTCTCGTTCCTGTCTCTTAAGGGAAGAGCAGATACAGAAGAACGGGAATCCCTTCGCGGGATAGAGAGCGAGGTCCGGCGATATTTCAGGCACGTCTTTTCCGTACCGTACGACCGGGAAATCTACGATGCTCAGCTCGCAGGGATGCCGATCTCGCACTTCTCCCCCGATTCAGCGGCCGGGCTTGCATACGAACAGATCACGAAGGTGGTTCAGACATGGAAATAAACCGACCCGGAGATGCATCCGGGGGTGCATCATGATGGAACGCATGGGGAGGAAGGCGCTTCTTGCAGGTATCCCCGGACACCGGGCCGGGACATGTGTAGAACCGGCAGATATCCGGCCATGTGCGGACGAAGTTGCCGCGCTCCTCGATGCTGCCGCTGCCGGGGATAACACCCGCCGGATACGGTCCACGTGCGGGGATGAGATATGGGACCAGATCATCGCCGCGGCAAACAGGATGAACCAGGCGACCGAAGAGAGGGGGATCAGGCAGATGTCGGAGATCTCGCTCCTGTCGACGAGGTTCCGGAGCCTGATCGCCGGAAACCCGATGCCTGCTCTTGTTCTTTCTCTTGATCTTGTCGTGGAAGAGGCGAATGAAGCGTTCTCGCGGATGTCGGGGGTCTCCCTCTCAGACCTCCCAGGGAAGAGACTTGACGGCCTGAACATTACCTGGATAAGCGGTTCAGGGCCGGAGGATGCGCTGAAATTCAAACGATATTCAGTTGGATCCGTGGAGATGACACTCCAGGCAGGTACCCGGCGGCTCGAGCAGTTCAATATCCCCATAATCTCGGAGGGCGGCGAGGTCAGAAGTGTCCTCGCGATATTTCACGATGTCACCAGGTGGGTCGATGAAGAGGCCTCCCTTCGCTCGAGAGTGGAAGGGCTCGAGAAGGAAGCGCGCGAGTCGGCTGTTCTTAAGGCACGCATCGGATCGCTCGAAGCTCAGATCAAAGCATCCAGGGTGCAGGCTGAACCTCCTGTACAACCGGCGACAGAAACCCGGCCGGTCATGCCCGCCATCACACAGGTTCCTGCTACGCATCCCGCTGCCCCCCTGCAGGCCCCGCACATTGATTCCCCGGAACCGAAGGAACAGGAAACGATGAAGAAAGCGGCGGGTAAGGATTTGTTGAAGGACCAGACCTTCGATGTCGTCGAATTCGAGCTTGGTGGGGAGCGGTATGCGATGGATATCGGTTTCGCACGCGAGATCGTGGAGATGATGCCGATCACACCGATCCCGCGCGCACCACACTACCTCTGCGGGGTGATGAACCTCCGCGGCGAGATCACGAACATCCTCGATATCAACAGTATCCTCGGGATCCCGGAAGAAAAAATACGGGAAAGCCGCAAGATTATTGTCCTCTCCCAGGAGGCGTCCGAGGGCGAGAACATGGGAATTGTCGTCGATGATGTCCAGTCAGTCCTTCAGGTCAGGGAATCGCAGATCGAGAAACTTGGCGACAGCGTGACAGGTCGTGACAGCTCCCAGATCAAGGGGGTCATCAAGATCAGGGAGCCGGCAGGTCCGGAGAAAGGAGAGGGGACACTGGAAACAGTCGATCTCGTCATCTGGATCGATATTAAGGGCATTATCAGGGAACTTACCACCGGTAGCAGGAACTGACCGGTTCCTTCGCGCCGTCATTTTTTTCCCGCCCGATCACTTGGGCATATTAAAGTGGTACCGGAGGTACATTCTGATCATCAGGTGCATGGGATGAGAACGGTTCAGTTTGATGAGATGGAATCGATGATCAAGAAGGGTGATTTCTCCGGAAGACTTGCCGAAAGCGAGGATCCCGGTGAAAAGAAATTCCAAGCTTTGATCAACAATCTGCTCGAGAAGAGCGATTCATACAGGATTAGGTCGGATATCACATTCCTTCAGAACCCTATGCCTATCCTCATCTTCGACACGGACTGGAAGATTATCACCGCAAACGATTCGTACAGCACAATGAGCGGTATCCCCCGCCAGCGCCTCAGAGGCATGTCCGCAAAGGAGTTCCAGGTCCTCGAACAGAAAGGCGAAGGATTGAAGGACGCGATGATCGGCCGGAAACGCTCTTACGGGGAGATATCTGTCAGGATGCCTTCAGGGGTAAAAAAACTGATCCAGCATGCGATCCCGATCATCGACGAGAGCGGAGCGGTAAAAAGTCTCTTTGTTGTGTACAATGACGTAACCGTGCAGCGTGAGGAGGAAGAGGAACTTCACAAGGAGATGGAGAAGTCAAAGAACCTCTTTGCGAAGAACCCGATACCGCTCGTGATCCTGGACAGCGAATTCAGGCTCGTGGATGCGAACGCGGCATACGAATCGTTCGTCGAGCAGAAAAGGGACGACCTTCTCAAAGGCGCTTCTGCATCCTACAAGATCAAGCTCGTCTCCGGGGACAAGACAGACAAGACATTCACCGAGAACCGGATGACAAAGTGCGAACTGCGGTTCACCTGGCCGGACGGCCGGTACAAGGTGGCCGAACAGTACGGGATCCCACTCACCCATAAAGGAAACGTAGTGACGTCTGCATTCTTTGTCTTTGCCGAAATTACCGCCATCAGGAAGGAGATGGCCGAGTCGGCCGAGCTCCAGAAGCGCATACAGACAAGCATCGACGAGGTGGCGGCCTGTCTTTCGGCGGTCGCCGGCGGGGATCTCACGAAGTCTGTCCCCACTTATCCTGACGACCCGCTCATCAAGGTGAAAACCGACCTGAACCATACGCTCACCGAGCTCCGGACAATCCTCTCCGAGGTGCTGGACCAGGCCACGCAGCTCGAGGGAGCGATCACCGAGGTGGGAACCAGCACTGAAGGGATCGCAAAAGCGTCGCAGGGTGTTGCCACGACCTCGCAGCAGACCTCGACAGACGTGAAGACCCAGGCAACGCAGCTCGAAGGGATCACGCGTGATATTTCGAACATCTCGTCCTCGATCGAGGAGATCGCGAGTACTTCCCAGGAAGTAAAAAGCCTCACCTCGGCAGTGG
>JAJRBP010000237.1 GCA_028679405.1 Methanoregulaceae archaeon
TTGATCTCCTGAGAGTGTCAGGCGAGCTTGCGGACCGGGCGGATGTGGACCGGGTGACCGAGGAGCATGTGAAGATGGCGCAGGCGAAGATCGAGAGCGACAGCATGATCGAGTGCATCAGTACACTGCCCACCCAGAGCAAACTCGTCCTTTTCTGCATGCTCGTCCTCGACAAGGAAGGCCAGAACATCTTCACGAGCGGGGAGATTTCAAGTATTTACAAGAGGATAGCCCCGAAGATCGAGCTCGATGTCCTTACACACCGGCGTATCACCGACCTCATCTCCGAACTGAACATGCTCGGGGTGATCAATACCCGTGTCGTGAGCCGCGGACGATATGGCAGGACAAAGGAGATGTGGTTCGACGCCAATACGTACAAGATCTGGGATGTCATCCTGGAGGATCCGCGCCTGAGCGAGCTCGGACCCGGGATAGTTGACAAGACCTGGTTAAAGAACATCGTACGGTGAGTAAAAGATGGACGAGAAGGATCTCCTGCTCCTCCATCTCCTGGAGGAGAACAGTCGGCTCGGAGCGGAAGAGCTTGCTGCCATGACTGAGATCTCCCCGGCAGATGTGAAGTGCCGGATAGCGGAACTCGAAAATGAACGGATCATCAGGAGATATGCCACGGTAGTCGACTGGGAAAAAGCCGGAGATGGCGAAGTCTCTGCGATCATCGAACTCAAGGTCAGTCCGGAGAGGGATTTCGGGTATGACAGGATAGCCGAGCGTATTGCCCGGTTCAATCAGGTCAGGGCACTGCGCCTAATCACCGGGGCGTACGACCTGCAGCTTGTCGTTACCGGAAAGAACATGCAGGATGTCGCAAGATTCGTTTCAGAACACATCGCGCCGATGGACCGGATACGAGAGACTGCGACGCATATCATCATGAAGACCTACAAGGAGAACGGGGATAGTTTCTTCGAGCGGGAAGGAGCGGAACGCCTTCCCTATTCATTCTGAGGGGTCTGATGAGGGATTTTATTTCAGAGAGGGCCCGGGCCATACCTCCTTCCGGGATTCGGAAATTTTTTGACCTTGCGCTCAGTATGGAAGGGGTTATCTCGCTCGGGGTCGGGGAACCGGACTTCGCGACGCCGTGGAATATCTGCGAGTCGGGAATTTATTCGATAGAGCAGGGAGGCACATCGTATACCTCCAACCGGGGATTGAAACCGCTGCTCGAAGCCTTGTCGCGTTATCTCCGCGAACATTACTCACTCGCCTATGCGCCCGAAAGCGAGTTGATAATCACGACCGGAGTCTCGGAAGCTCTTGATATCGCGATCCGGGCTGTCGTCAATCCTGGCGACGAGGTCCTCGTTACCGAGCCGATTTACGTTTCGTACCCCCCTTGCGTCACTCTCGCGGGAGGCAGGGCGGTCCCGGTCCCGTGCCCGGCGGATGGACAGTTCAGACTGAAGCCCGACTGCCTCATGGAGAAGGTCACCGGGAAGAGCAAGGTCCTCATCATCAATTTCCCCAATAATCCGACAGGAGCGGTCATGCGGCGCGAGGACCTGAAAGGGATCGCCGATATTGTCACCGATCACGATCTCCTCCTCATCAGCGACGAGGTATATGCTGAACTCACCTACGACGGCTCCCACGTTTCGCCTGCTGCGATCGGCGATCTCCATGAGAGGACCATCACCCTGAACGGTTTCTCGAAGGCGTATGCGATGACAGGCTGGAGGATCGGGTATCTTTGTGCCCCCAGGGAGCTTTGCGATGCCGCGCTCAAGATCCATCAGTACGTCATGCTCTGTGCCCCGGCGATGGCGCAGGTAGCGGCACTCGAGGCGATCAGGAACGGAGAAGAGGAGAAGGACCGGATGGTCAGGGAGTACCGGGTGCGGCGTAACCTCTTTGTGGAGGCGCTCAACCGGATCGGCCTCGAATGTCACGTCCCTGAAGGTGCTTTCTACGCGTTTCCCTCAGTCGAAGGAACAGGGTTGTCCGATACGGAATTTGCCGAGCAACTGCTCAAGGAGGAACGGGTTGCGGTAGTGCCCGGGAGTGTTTTCGGGGATGGCGCAGCAGGGCACCTCAGGTGCGCGTACGCGGTTTCGCGGAAAGACCTGGGAGAAGCGGTCCTCCGGATGGAACGGTTCATGGGTCGCCTGAAAGCCTGAACCTTTCCGGCACTCAGGGATCCGCACATCCTGCGTATACCAGATAACGGCAGGATCCTGCGCAAAAGATTGTGCAGACGATAAATCCGGAATGGGTGCGGTTGGAAAGTCATTTTTTAGAAGGAACAGAAACCAACAGATTGCCCGGAAGCTTCAGGTTTATCGGAGAATCGGGTAATCCTGCACGACTCCGCACGAGCCGGGGGATCGTACATCCCCGGTTCAGGTTTATCCGGCCGAATCAAGTCTATAGTTTTATTGCGCCTGTTGCTGCATACTGTACGATACAAGAATGAGTTGCACCATCATTGTAGGCGGTTTTTTCGGGGATGAGGGAAAGGGCAAGATCGTGGCACATCTTGCCCATCAGGATAACCCCACCATCATCTCCCGCGGGGGCGTGGGCCCGAATGCGGGGCATACCGTCATTGTCGGGGATAAATCATACGGGGTAAGGATGGTCCCTTCGGGATTTGTCTATCCTGATGCCCGTCTTTTCATCGGGACCGGAGTGCTGGTCGATCCACGGGTCTTCCTTCGCGAAGTGAACGAGCTCGGGGTCAGGAACCGGACGTTTATCGACCGGAGATGCGGGATTATCGACGAGGACCATATCCGGAGGGACAAGGGGAGCGAGCACCTCGCAAAGAAGATCGGGAGTACCGGCAGCGGATGCGGACCGGCGAACGAGGACCGCGTGATGCGGAAACTTCGTCTTGCAAGGGATCTTCCCGAATTGAAGGAGTTCATGATCGATGTTCCCGAGGAGCTGAACGGAGCAATCGCAAGAGGGGAGACGGTAATACTCGAGGGGACGCAGGGTTTCGGGATCTCCCTGTATTATGGCACGTACCCGTTCGTTACCAGCAAGGATACCTCGGCATCCCAGATTGCAGCCGATAACGGAGTCGGACCTACCAAGATCGATGAGGTGGTAGTCGTTTTCAAGGCATATCCGACGAGGGTCGGGGAAGGACCCTTCTCCACTGAAATGACCATGGACGAATCTGAAGAGATGGGTATCGAGGAGTACGGTACGGTGACTCACAGGCGGAGGCGTATTGGGGAATGGGATGCCGGAATGGCACGGTACTCATCCATGATCAACGGGTGCACCCAGGCGGCAATCACAGGTATCGACCGTATCGATAAGGACTGCTTCGGTGTGACAGAGTATGGGAAGCTCTCGAAGAAAGCGAAGGAATTTCTTGAACAGGCCGAAGACGAGATCGGATGCCCCGTGACACTTATCTCAACCGGTCCGGAACTCTCGCAAATCATCGATATGAGGGATCTCAGGTGAAGCGGCGGCTCCTCGATATCCTCTGCTGCCCTACCTGCAAGGGAGACCTCAGGCTCAGCGTAACGGCTGAGGAAGGGGATGAGATTATCGGGGGGACCCTCACCTGCCAATCCTGCGGGGTCGATTACCCGATAGAAGAAGGAATCCCGGACCTCCTCCCCAGGGAACCGGAGTGACAACCGGGGCCCGGTATTTTCATTACCCCCCGCCGGGATGACCCGATGGTCGCCGTGCATCCCCTTCATAATCCTTCATGACATGTTTGCCGATTTCGTTGCGCTCAACGCGTGCCTGATCCTGCTTACACTCGCCGTGGATCGGATAACAGGGGACCCGAGGAACGCCTGGCACCCGGTCGCACTTATCGGACGGTTCATCGGCACCTGGGGGAGGCCGGAGATATATCATTACAGGTCTGCCCGTTTTTTTGGGATCGTCATGTGGGTTGTCACGGTCCTAGTGTTCACGCTCCCGTTCCTGTTTTACCAGATTACTGCTCCGTGGTACCTTTACCTGATCCCGGGAGCCCTCTTTGCAAAGTTCTGCATATCATGGAGGGCCCTTGAGGAGCATACGCTGGCGGTAAGTGCGGGGCTGGACCATGGCATCCAACAGGGCCGGGCGAATGCCGCCCTGCTTGTGAGCCGTGACACCTCTATACTTGATGCAGAACAGGTGAGATCCGCAGGGTACGAGTCCCTTACAGAGAACCTCGTGGACAGTATCATCTCGCCGCTCTGTTTTACCGCGGTTTTTGGCATGGCCGGAGCGGCGCTTCAGAGAGTTGCCAACACGATGGATGCAATGCTCGGCTATACCGACCAGAGAAAAGAACTGGGATGGTGGTCAGCGCGGGCGGATGATGTGATGAACTATATCCCCGCGAGGATCACCGGGGTGATCCTCCTCATTTATTTCTGGACGAAGGGGAGGTTCCACCCCGCGCTCTCGGTACTTCGCAGCGACGGCAGGAAGAGACCGGGTTATAACGGCGGAATTCCGATGGCGGTGATGGCCGGGGGGATCGGGGTATGCTTCGAGAAACCAGGGGTGTACCGAATCGGTATCGCGGAGAGAAGCCTTGAGGAGGCAGGGCCGGAAATTCTGAAAGCATCAAGGGTGGTAGTCCTGCTCTTTTCCGCGTTTGTCATCATTGCACTACTTTTATTGCAGCAGCTTCTCTATAGTACTGGCATATGAAACTCGAGGAACTGAGATTTGGCACCGAACTCCTGAAGCGCGGCTTCGCATCCATGCAGAAGGGGGGTGTGATCATGGATGTCGTCAATGCTGACCAGGCCCGCATCGCGGAGGAGGCCGGGGCTGTCGCAGTCATGGCACTCGAGAGGGTTCCGGCTGACATCAGGAAGGCCGGGGGTGTCGCCCGCATGGCGGACCCGGGCATTATTGTTGAGATCATGGAAACCGTCTCCATTCCGGTCATGGGGAAGGTAAGGATCGGACACTTCGTGGAGGCCCAGGTGCTCGAATCGATCGGCGTCGATATGATCGACGAGAGCGAGGTCCTCACCCCGGCAGACGAACAGTACCATATCGAGAAGACGAAGTTCACGGTCCCGTTCGTGTGCGGCGCACGTGACCTCGGGGAAGCGCTCCGGCGGATCAACGAGGGGGCTGCGATGGTAAGGACCAAGGGAGAGGCCGGCACCGGCAACGTCGTCGAGGCTGTCCGGCACATGCGGGCGATCATGGGCACGATACGGGCCCTGAAGGGGAAGGACCGGCAGGAGATGGCCGACCTTGCCCGCGAGATCGAGGCGCCGGCCGAACTCGTGTACGAGTGTGCACGAATGGGCCGGCTCCCGGTCGTCAACTTCTCGGCCGGGGGGATCGCGACTCCCTCCGATGCTGCGATGATGATGCAGCTCGGAGCGGACGGGGTCTTTGTCGGTTCCGGGATTTTCAAGTCTTCGCAACCGGAACGTATGGCCCGCGCGATTGTCGACGCGGTGCAGAATTTTGAGGATCCGGCCGCAATCGCAGCAGCAAGCAGGGGACTTGGCGAGGCAATGCCCGGGCTCGATGTGCACACGCTCAGGGAAGACGAGGTGCTCAGGTTCCGTGGGCGTTAGGATCGGAGTCCTTGCGGTCCAGGGGAATGTGAGCGAGCACGTGCACGCGTTCCGGGGTGCACTCGGCCATATGGGATGTGTCGCCTCCGAAGTGCTCCAGGTAAGAGATGCCGGAACAATCCCGACCCTGGACGGCCTTGCTATCCCTGGCGGTGAATCCACCACCATCTCCCGCCTCATCGACAAGAACTGCATGAGGAAGGCGATAGAGGACTTCGAGGGGGGGATCTTTGCCACGTGTGCAGGGATGGTCCTTGTATCCTCGGATTCGGGAGACCCGAAAGTTGAACCGCTAGGGATTATCGGGATGTCGGTCGACAGGAATGCCTTCGGGAGACAGAGGGAGTCATTCGAGACGGAGTTGAAGATTGAAGGGTTGACAGGGGGAGATTTTCATGCAATCTTCATCCGGGCACCCATCGTGACGAGGGTGGATGCCAGTGTCAGAGTTATTTCCCGGATCAGCCAGGGAATCGTCGCAGTGGAAAAGGGGAAGCACATGGCTCTTTCCTTTCACCCCGAACTCGGGAATGATACGCGCCTTCACGAGCGATTTCTGGAAAAGATCGGGAATTAATTGCCGCGCGGGAGAGTATCCCAGGTATCGATCCTGTCGATACATTTACCGCCGCACTGTTCATAAAAACGGATAGCGGGCACATTCCAGGTGTGCACCCGCCACTCCATATGTTCGCATCCGCGCTTTTTCGCCTCTTCCTGGCAAAACCGGAACATTTCAGAACCGACTCCTGTTTTCCGGTATTCCTCAAGAACGAAAATATTTTCCAGAAAGAATGTGGGGCTGGCAGGACACGTGGAAGAAAGATATACCGTGACACAGGCGATCGGTTTTCCATCAGTGAATCCGAGATAGGCCTCGTAATTGGGATTATCTGACAATCCCCCCTCTCTCAACCTTTTTCTCGCCTTTTCGTCCGGAAGAGGGTGGTGCTCAAACTGTGCCAGTTTCCCGATAAGGCGGAAAAAATCGTTAAAATTTGAGGGGTTGACCTTTTCAATGGTCACAGCCGACCTGGAAACATCAGATGTCGTGCAGGCCTGGATTGCAAATACATGGTGGGGGCGGCGGGTTGTCATCGTCTTTTATCAGATATCTCCGGATTTGAACGATCCTGGAAATCGTTCCTCATATTCTTCCTGACCTTCTGCCCATTGATCCCGATTCTTTTCCGGGCCGGGACGGATATGCGGTTATCAGACCTTTCAAGACCCTGTCAGAGAATGACTGGTCAATTATTCTTCTGGAGAAGCGTGGGATATGGATCCTACGTCGAAAGAACTGATCAGGTGAGCAGTGCTGACCCTTTATCTATCGACGTTTTAAGTCTAATAGTTTCCCTGATACATCCACACAGCGGTGCCCTCATGCCCAGGTCGAGCGGGAAGGATCAAGGTATCCCTGAGGCGAATCCACAACCATTCACCAGGTCCGGGTCACAATGGAAGATAAGAAGCAGCAGGAGAGAGACCTGCCCGTAATATCGGGGTGACCTGTCCAGGACTCCGGGGGTTTTTCAGGGGCTGACCTCACTTGTATGTTTCACGGGTCGTCCGGAGGCCGGAAAATAAGCTGCAGATGCCGGAACCGATATCTATTCGTCGTGAGGATGGATGAAAAACCTGACTCCGGGGCAAAGACACTCTCCCGAAATCCGATGGCGCAGTGCCGCCGGGAGGAAGTGTTCATGAGAATATATATAGGTTGAAATCTTTTCAGGAAAGAGAGGAAGCGTATGGAGTTTATCAACCTCGTGATGGCAAGGTACGCGACAAAGAAATTCGATGGAAGGAGGATAGACGGGGTCAGGATCGCCCAACTCTTCGAGATGATCCGGTATGCGCCTTCGGCTGTCAACCTCCAGCCGTGGAAGATCAAAGTGGTGACGGATCCCGGCCTGAAAGCACAGCTGCGGACTCATTCCAACGATCAGGAGCAGATCACCAGCTGTTCCCACCTGCTTGTATTCTGTGCGGATACCAATCTCCCCGGGCTCGTCGAGGCGCTTGGCCGGACGATGAAGAAGTTTGGTGCGAAAGAAGAGGAGACAGCAGGGCTGGTCGGGTTTGCGAAGGGCTGGGTTGACGGGATGACAAAGGAACAGATGCGCCAGGTCGCACAGCAAAATGTCTTCCTCGCCCTCTCCCATGCGATTCTCGGGGCGAAAGCACTCGGTTTCGACTCCTGTCCGATGGCCGGGTTCGATCCCGAGGGATATGCGAAGGTGCTCGGACTGCCCGACAACCTTATCCCTACCGTTCTTTGCCCGGTCGGGTATGCAGCAGATACCCAGCCGACAAAGATACGATTCCCGAAAGAAGATGTCTTCATCTGATGCAAAAATTGATATCCTGAATCTCATTTTTTACGTTACCGTGAAAACGGGACGGATAAGATCGCGATTGCTGCTGCAATAATCCTGAAAAAAGGTGATGCATCTCACAAGGATGTCCGCCGGAAGACAATAATCGAGACGGCAAGCACGAGCAGAGTCATCCCGGTGAGAGGGAGGATCCGGTCCCACATGATAACGTTGACCTGGACTGCACGTATCGCATCGATCGCAAAAGAGACCGGGTTTATCGATGCAAGTGTCGCAAGCCACCGGGGCATCACCGAGTAAGGCATCAGCGCACTGCTCGTAAAAAAGAGGGGCATGCTGATCATGGCATTCACCGCCGCATAGGAGTCGTGATCACCGAGGTGGAGTGCAATAGTGGTGGCAAATGACGCGATCAAAATCCCAAACACGCCAAGGAGGACGTAGGTAAGAATCACCACCTGTGCGCTCCAGCTTGCAGCGCCGAGCAGGACGGCGAGTACCAAAATAACGGTAGCCTGTAAAAGTCCCCTGGCAGTCGAGAAAAATATCTTCCCCAGAAGGATGCTCTCCCTCGGAGTCGGGAGTGCAAGGAATTTATTCAGGAAACCAAGGATTTTATCAAAAATCAGGGAAGAACCGGCCTGGAATGAAGCGGTGAGCATCGTGAGGACGAGGATTCCCGGAGTGATGAAATCCAGGTAATTCGTGGTAAACGACGTCGGAAGGGCAAGGCCAACGAAGATGAGCCAGGTGGCCGGCATCACGAGAGAAGAGATCACCGCGACCTTTCCCCGGGTCCACCTGAGCATGTCGCGCCAGAGATACTCGAGTACTCCTCTCACCCTCTCCTCCGGAGCATCATGCGGAACTTCCGGTCGTCGAAAGGACCCCGGTCATCCCCCTGTCCCACCAGCTGGAGAAAGACGTCGTCGAGGGTCGGCTCACGTACCGACACCGAACGGACGGTCAGGCCGGCGGCATGGAGATCTTTCGTGAGGATGGGAACTATGTCACTTCCCATATCTGAAGAAAAGACGATCTCATCCCCTGCGCACCCGATCTTCGTTGCATTTTCCGTGGAGAAGGAGTCGAAATCCCCTTCGGCCCTGACCACTATGATCTCTTTCCCGAGTTCTCCTTTCAATGACCCCGGGGTCCCGATCGCCGCGACCGAACCCCTGTCGATGATTGCGACCCGGTTACACGCGTGATCCGCCTCCTCCATATAATGGGTCGTAACGAAAACAGTCATCCCTTTTTTTCTGAGAGAGATGATATGTCCCCAGATCTTTCTCCTGGCCGCGACATCGAGGCCGATGGTCGGCTCGTCCAGGAACAGTACGGACGGTTCGTGGACAAGTGCCTGGGCAAGCTCGAGCCGTCGCCTCATACCGCCCGAGTACGTGCTGACCAGGTCGTCGGCACGCCCGGAGAGGCCCATGAGCCCGAGGAGCTCGTCAACACGGTCTTTACTCCTGGCAAGACCATAGAGACGGGCAAATAATTGTACATTCTCGCGCCCGGTAAGCCGGATGTCAACCGCCATGTCCTGGGGAACGTAGCTGATCACGGACCTGACCTTTGCTGCGGATCTCGTGGTATGATACCCGCAGATGTAGGCGTCTCCCGAAGTCGGCCTGAGGAGAGTGGTGAGCATCAGGACCGTCGTCGTCTTTCCGGATCCGTTCGGTCCAAGCAGTCCGAATATCTCCCCCTTTATGTCAAGGTTCAGGTCACTGACCGCGCAAAGGCTGCCATAGTACTTTGTCAGGTTCCGAGTGACGATCATCTTCCACCGGATCTCGGCATCGGGTGCCGGTTCACGGGCAGGCCCGGATATCAGAGAAGCATGAAATGTCGGAGATGATTAAACCAAAAGATGTAACTATTCCACGATTTCCCCATAGAAAGATTATTTCCCGGCCCGGACTGGAAGAATAACGGTCGTTATCCCCCTGTAATGGAGACGTCTCTGGATTGCAAAGGCGGTCTCGTTGTGGAGTATCCTGTGGAACGGGTGCTCATTCCGGAATATAATCTGACCGGTAAAAAATGTAGAATTCCTGAATTCCGCTGCGATCCCGGTACACAGGTCAACCCCCGTCTCTACCACGTCTGTCCCTACCGCAGTCCTGCATTCAGCCGCAAAACCGAGGCATCTTGCCAGATCCACGTATTTCTCGCAGGATTCCCTGACTGATTCGTGTAATCCAGTTACCTCGGCGACCCCCTTGAAAGACCCGGAGTCTACCACGGCTATCGAGACAAAGATAAAATTCTCGTACTGGTCGGGGAAGTTCTGGATAATAGAAAAAAATGTATGGATCCCGAACCCGTTGAAACTGGAGACGAGCTGAACCGCTGTTTTTCTCTTCGGGTTGACCGGAATGGCCTCTTCCGGCCTGCTGAGTGACGGACAGTTCGTCAACAGGTCGTCGAATTTATGGAATCCTTCATTCACGGTCTGATAGTGGCCGTGTATCAGGTAACAAACCCCTATGACGCCTGACGTAACAAAGAGGGTAATCCACCCACCCTCTCCGAATTTTTCGAATATGGTGATTGCCAGGATGGTGCTGCAGAGGACAAGACCGACCAGATGGATGAGAATGTGTTTTCGCCACAGGGGCTCTCGGTTCCGGTTCGTGTAAAAAAACCGCGACATTCCGAACTCTGCAAGCGTGAAGTTGAGGAAGACGTTTATCGCATACATGACAACCAGCGCTGTAATCGAGGCTTGTGTGAATATGAGCAGCAGAATGGCCGCACCACCCATCAGTAAGATCCCGTCATTCATCACGAAGCGCTCAGATAGTGAAGAAAAACGACGGGGGAGCCATGAATCGATCGCCATGTTCGCCATGACCCTCGGACCATCGAGAAACCCGGTCTGCGCCCCCACCATCAGGAGGACTCCTTCCGAAAGGATCGTAACGAGTGCTATCCAGCTGCCGAACGGCCATCCACCGAATACTTTTGTGGCAAGCACGGCATTCAGGGTCTGTCCTTCAACGGGTTGTACCTGCCAGAGGAAGAAGCAGAAAAGGAGCGCTGCAGATATTGCAGCGAGGGAAACAGCCATGTAAATCATCGTCCTCTTTCCGGTCCGGACCCGTGGTTCCCTCATGATCGGCAGCCCGTTCGCGACGGCCTCGATGCCGGTATAGGTCCCGGCGCCAAGAGAGTAGGATCGCAGGACGATGGCAAGGACTCCGATAATTCCGATCGCAGAAATATCGGCGGTCAGGTTATCCTGGAAGACTGAGACCATCGGGACGAACTGGGTGCCCTGGCTCAGAAGGCCGTACCCGAGGAGCAGAATATGGAAGATGATGAAGGTCAGAAATATGGGAGCCAGAATAAGGACCGATTCCTTTACTCCACGGAGATTGAGCAGAATCAGGAAAATAACCAGAAAGATCGCGAAAAGCAACTTGTACATGTGAAGCCCGGCAGGAATAAAGCTGAAAACCGCGTCGGCGCATGCGGCGATGGATACCGCAATGGTAAGCATGTAATCGACAAGGAGGGCGGATCCGGCGACGACCCCCGCTTTGTCCCCGACGGTATGGGTAACGACGATGTACCCGCCGCCGCCCCCCGGAAAGTGCTCGATGATACGCGAATAGGCGTATGATATGACAAAGACGGTAACTGCGGTTCCCAGCGCGAGGAAACACACCAGATAGGTATGTGTTCCGAGAGCTCTGAATGCTTCCTGGGGACCGTACGATGACGAAGATACCCCGTCGGCACCAAGTCCTATCCACGCGAGGACCGGGATCAGTGCCAATTTATGAAAGATCGATGGATCCAGTATGTTCCGTTTCGGTCCGATTAACGCGTGCCTGATCCTCTTTCCGAGGGATTCTGTTCCCACACGATCCGGCCTCATGGGTTTGTCCTGTTTTCAGATGGCAGGACTGGTACAACATGCTCCTATCGCCTGTGTGCCAGTCCCGTTCACGCTCACATCATTCTCATGAGGGGAATTTTCCGGCATACGATAATATGTTTCCCGGTATCCGGATTTGAAAAGTCGAGGGGGATCTCAAAAAAGCTCCCGCCGGGGAGGAATAAATTGAAAATAATGGCATCCCGGAAATAAACGCCGATATACGGCGCGGTTATCTTTTCGATAGGAATCTCATGAAAAAGAGGCACTGGTTTTTAGGAAAGGTTCAGCAAAATACCCTTGATCTTCTGGACCTCAGCGATGCCGGGATTCCTGCCCGGGCCGATGTCCTTTCCGTGCGATAAGATCATGACGACATCTTTCTTCGTCATCTTGCCGAAGGGGATCTTGTCCCACACGTCCCGTTCGATGTTATTCCATGTACACTGGAGCAGATGACCGAGGACCCTGATCTCGTCGGTCGTGAATGATTTCCAGTCCGGCCCAATACCGGTTTTAATCTTTTTTACCGCACCTTCAACACCTTTTTCGCGTTGGACATGGAACAGTCTTCTCCCCACATCAGTCTTCGACACATCCGGCATCCCATTTTCCTCCGTCCCTGATTAATTCTGATGATGGATCATCCGGGTTCATGCGTATATTCTTTGTGGCGGTTCGTCCTAAGTCGGGGAGAACCCCCCCTGGTCCCACGGGCGCAACATCTGAAATGACCGGGAGCAAAATTATTTAAGCGTATCACTGGATAATGTCGTCAAAGGGTATTCTATGCCGGAAATTTCACGGGATGAAATGGGCAGACGGGTTTTTCAGCTCAAAAAAGAAAAAGCAGTGGAATCCAGCATCGAAAAGATACGGAGATCACTTGGAGCCGGATGGGACTCGTACACGCCCCCGGATATCGAGATCCTGAAATATATACTCGAAGAGATGTGGATATCCCTTTCGAGAGGCACATGGGAGCAGTACTCATTCACACGGCTGAAAAAGGCAGATGTAGACAGGATAATCGAACTTGGTAAAGACATGAAATACGAGAAACTACCGGTTTTGAAAGCGATAGATGAATTTAAGAGTATATTTTCTGGTTGAAAGAATTTTTTTCTTTTTCTGACGACATCCGCTTACCCTTTTTCATACGGCGACCATTCGCGGTTTTTTTCATAAAATCATCACCAATGCATTTCTTCGGTTCACCGGCTGAAACGCATACAAAACAGATAAGGAGCAGGACCCGGAGTCTCCGGAGTCCTTATGCGTGAACCAACACCGAACGGTTTGAAAACCATCGGGGATTGAAAATACGAAAATTCTATCATTTGGACGGATTGGTCCGATAAATGGCGTCACGTCTTTTTCATCCGGACATCAAGAAAATTCCCCGCGAAGGACAGGGATACCTGGAACAGGATATCCTCCTCCGTGATATTCCGAGGTATGTCATCCGGTAATCTGAAGAACAAAGAACGTCATTGAAAATGTTCCTGGATTATCCTTTCCGTTATCCCATTTTTTTGAGGGAGGATCGATTGGAGATCCGGCTGATGGGTAGAGTGATATAATTCCCGCATGGGTCCGATAAAAATATTAACCCTGTGACTGGAACCGTCCGAAGATCAAGCCGGTTAAAAAAGTTTCCAGAAGCTGTCATTTCTTATATGTAAACGATTTCGGGAATATCCCAGACCAGATATTGTTTAGATAGATTTATCGTGTAGTATTAAGGAATTGACCCTTGACCATATTTGAATTACGTGGTTTATGCCGCCGACTATGACTGAAATGGTTGAAAAAATGAAAATGCGGGCGTTAGGGAGGTGCCAGGACAGAATACTCGAAGCTCGGGAGAGAATGAAGGAGGGGAACTCCAAAACCGAATACTGCCGGGAAGAAGATCACGGGATTACATCAAATTTTAAAAGATTACGTGGATTGTAGGTGATATTGTGGAGGGAACGGAAAAGTCGTTACTGCAGCAAATCCGGGAAAAGGAGCTGACCCTCAATATCAGAATTTCTGAGGTAAGAAAAGAAGCCGAGGAGATTATCCTTCGTGCGAGAAATGAAGCCTCAAAAATTATTGAAGACTCGGAACAGGAGGGAAAAGCGGTCGCTTCTGAATATTACAGAAAAGAGATGGAGAGGATACAGACTGAAATCGAGGGGATCAAAGCGGAAGCTAACCAGAAGGCAGCTGTGGTCCGGGCCACAGGAGAACGCAACGTACAGTCCGCAACTGAAAAGATCCTGAAAGCTGTCCTGATGGAGTAGGGCGATATGCTTCAGAAAATGAAAAAGGTCCAGGTGCTGGGGCCAAAAAGAGATCTTCAGAGCGTAGTTGACGTCCTTTATCATACGGGGACGGTCCATCTTGAGGACATCTCCAAGACAATTCTGCCAGGGGATACGATCCTCCGGAAGATGGAAGTCGAAAAGGTGGGGGATATCGCAAATATCCTCGTAAAAATAGGCGGAATCTTTCTTTCACTCCCGAAAATCAGGGACGATCCACAGAAACAGGCACAGATCTACGACGAGTTGCAGAGAAAAAGTCATAGCGACCTTGTTGCCCGGGCTACCTATGTTCTTGAGGAACTTGAAGCCAAGACAAAAGATCTCGCCACGAAAAAGACGGATCTTGAATTTACCTTAAACGCACTGGACAGGTATGAAAAAATTATCAATAAAATTCAGCCACTGGAAAGTCAGCTGCCAGTGCTTGAAGGTTTTGAAGTCACGGTAATCCTTATCCAGCGGGAATTCCGGGATGTCCTGGAGATTATCAGGAATACCCTGGTAGAGATCACACGTAACCAGTTTGAGCTTATTTCAGCAGATATTGACGAAACCACCATCGCTACCGTTATCGTTTTTAATAAAAAGTACTCGGAACAGGTCCATTCGTTCATATTCTCCCAGAATGTGAACGAGATCAGGATGCCTTCGGAATATCTCGGGAAATCATTTCATGACATCCTCCTGATGATCGCTGAGAAAAGAAAGGTATCAGCGAGCGAGATGTCCGTCATTGACGAAAAGCTCATTCAACTCTCCGCGGAATGGTACCAGGAACTCGCGGTACTCAAGAGAGTTCTTGAGGACAGGAACGAAGAAGCGGGGGTGTTTACCAAATTCGGCCAGACAGAATATACCTTTGTGATCCTCGGCTGGATTCCCAGCAAGTACCTGAAACGCACGAAGGAAGCACTGAAAAACACCTTCGGCAACCGGGTCATCGTTCATGAGCTTGAGGTCAGTCCTGAGAAGATGGATGAAGCTCCCACCTTTTACGATAACCCGGCGATCGTCAAGCCCTTTGAATATATCCTGCAGATGGTGAATGTTCCCAAATACCGGGAGATAGATCCGAGTCCGATCCTCGCGCTCTTCTTCCCGTTCTTCTTCGGTCTTATGGTGGGTGATATCGCATACGGCGCAATCATCCTCGTTTTTGCAATAATCGTGAAACACCGGTACAAAATGGAGATCTGGCTCCAGCACCTGATGAACATCCTTATCATCTCGTCTATCCCCGCCATCTTTTTCGGCTTCCTCTTCGGCGAGTTCTTCGGGAATTTAGGTGAGATAATGGGATGGATCCATCCGATCACATTCCTCGGTATCACGTGGAACCGGGTGGAGGCGATGGTCCCGATGCTGATAGTTGCCATTGCAATCGGGGTATTCCATATATTTCTCGGCCTCAGCCTGGGAATCCTCAATGCCATCACGAAAAAGAGCAAGAAACATGCGATTGAAAAGGCGGGGATGATTATGGTAATCACAGGACTGCTCCTCGTCATCGGTGGGGCGACAAAAGTGATCCCCGATGTTTTCCTTTCAATCGGCGTTGTATTAATCGTGGTCGCCGTGCCCATGATCATCTACGGCGGAGGGTTCTTCGGGGTGTTTGAGATAATAAGCACCGTCGGGAACATCCTCTCCTATGCCAGGATTATGGCAATAGGCATGGCCTCCGTCATTCTTGCTCTTGTCGCAAACAGGCTCGGGGGGATGATGGAGGTGGCACTGCTTGGATTCTTGATCGCTGCCATGCTGCATATACTCAATATCGTGCTTGCGATGTTTTCCCCGTTCCTGCATTCCTTCAGGTTGCATATCGTGGAATTCAATTCCAAATTTTACGAGGGTGGGGGAAAACTGTATAAACCGTTCAAAAACGAAAAGGAGGGTGAAACGTGAGATAAACATGGGACACCCCATCGAAGTAAAGATTCTGTTGAGCTGGAAAAGATTTCAAATTGGATCATAAGACCGAAGGAAAAAGAGGACTTGGTAAACATGGTGGATTTCGGAATTCCTATTGGTGCGGGTATTGCATTCGGACTTGGAGCGCTTGGGACCGGGATTGCCCAGTCGAAGATCGGGGCAGCCGGTGCCGGAACTATCGCTGAGAGACCTGAGACATTCGGGCTGATGATTATTCTTGTTGCAATTCCCGAGACACTTGTTATCCTGGGTTTCGTGGTAGCGGCAATGATCATGATCATGCTCGTGTGACGGGGGGGAAACGTCAGGTACAGCAGGAAACCGGGCAAAGATGTATTGAAAATATGTATATCGGTCGATTGGCAGAACCGGAGACATATTGTGAAGAACAAAAGGTGGCGTGCATACTGTATCTGATCGGAAGGGCGAAAATTTGGGAATGGTGATGCGATGTCGATTGAGCAACTGATCGAATCAGTGGAGGTAAGTGCCGGGGAAAAGATTACAGAAATAAAAGATAAAGCAGGCAGGGACGCGGCAGTAATCAGACAGGAGGCGGAGGGGAAGATCGGAATAATCAGGAAAAAGCACCTGGACGCAATGAAAAGAGCCGTGGAATTGGAAAGAAACAAGTCTCTCGCCAAGATAAATGAAGAAACCAGAATGCAGGTTATCAGGACGAAGGAAGAGGTATATCAGAAAGCGTTTTCTGAAGCCCAAAAAAATCTCTCAGCGGCAAGGTCCCGTGCAGATTACGAGGACACTTTCAGAAAAACGTTGAAAGAGGTGGTAGCGGAACTTGAAGGCGAAGAGATCCAGCTGCATATCGATAAGAGAGATGAGATCCTTTGTAAAAAAATCATCGCCGAACTCAACATCAACTGCCAGGTCATTGCCGATATCACCACTGCAGGGGGATTGAATGCAAGCACCAGGGATGGAAGGTTCATCATATTCAACACGATAGAATCGAGATTTGAGAAGGCAAAG
>JAJRBP010000072.1 GCA_028679405.1 Methanoregulaceae archaeon
GGAGCACGATCGGCCCGGTGCTCGAGAAACCCGGGGATATCGCGGCAATCCTTACCTCCCTCCAGCGGGGGGATGTCCTCTTCATCGACGAGATCCACCGGCTGCCCACGGTCGTGGAAGAGGTGCTGTACCCTGCGATGGAGGAGTTCTTGATCGACGTGATGATCGGCGAGGGCCCGAGCGCACGCTCGATCGCCCTCCAGCTCGAGCACTTCACCCTGATCGGAGCGACGACGAGGGTTGGTCTCCTGGGTTCGCCGTTCCGGGACAGGTTCGGTATCGCGTGCCGCCTCAACCCCTACACGGTGCAGGAGCTGGAGGCTATTGTCGGGAGGAGTGCCGCGATCATGAAGATCCCGATTACGGAAGAGGGAGCCCGCGAGATCGCTTCCAGGAGCAGGGGGACGCCGCGCATCACGAACCGGCTCCTCCGGAGGGTGAGGGATTATGCACTGGTCAGGGGGGACGGGCGCATCACCCCGGAAGTGGCGGACCAGGCCCTCCGGATGCTGGGGATCGACGGGCTCGGCCTCGATGAACTCGACCGGAAGATCCTCTCGGTGATCCTCGATGACTTCGGCGGGGGACCGGTGGGCCTCAAGACCGTCGCGATATCGGTCGGGGAGGAGGTACAGACGGTGGAGGACGTATACGAACCCTATCTCGTCCAGATCGGGTTTATCAAGCGGACATCCCAGGGAAGAGAGACTACACCGGCCGCAGCGCGACACCTCCGGAACCGCTGGTGGTGAACCGGTATACGGCAGCCCCGGCAACGGGTTTTTCCCATCCTTTGCACCTCGATCTCCTCGTTTTAAAGCCTTGCCCGTTCTCCGGAAGGTTCGATAAGAAGTCCCTGGGACCAGGCTGATTCTATGGAACTTTTGGGGAGACCCCAAACTTTATTCTCAATACCTGACATACCAGTGGCGATATGGAGATCGATCCGGGCCTTGCGCTCTCCCCGCGCAAAGTGGAATACCTGAAATTCATTTTCGGCAGGGGAAGCACGGTAAGGACGAACGAGATAGCAGGGGCGTTCGAGGTCGATCCGTCGACCATCACAAAGACAATTACCGAGCTTGCCGAGTCCGGGTACCTCTCACATATCCCGTACCATGGCATCCGGCTCACCGAAGCGGGGATTCGTTACGCGGAGTTCCTGGTGAAACGACACCGCATACTCTCCCTTGTCCTTGTAAGGTTCGGCCTTCCGGAAGAGAAGGCCTGCCGCGAGGTCTCGCGGTTCGAGAGCCTCGTGACAAAAGAGGCGATCGATACCATCTGCCGCTCGATGGGACATCCGAGCCGGGGGGTGTGCGGGGAGATCACGCACGACACCGGGTGCATGAGGGATATACCGGCAGCACCCGGGAATGAAGTCGGGGGCGAAAGGATCGACACCGCGGGGGAGCCGGCAGAGGGGGGAGAATCGTGAGCCAGGCGATAATCTCTCCGCACATACCTGACCTTGACCTGATCACAGTCTATGCCCAGCGGCAGGATACCTGGTTCTCAGGCGTGAGCCCATGGACCAAGTTCGCGGGCCTCTTCCTCATCGTCCTGCTTGTCACCCTGACAAAGAACCTGCTTGTATGCATCTCCCTGTATGTGGTCGTTCTTCTCGTGTACGCCGCGTCTGACCTTCCGGTCAGGAAACTGTTCTCGTGGTACCTCATACCTGTCCTGTTTGTCCTCTCGCTTGTCGGGATCATGGCGTGGACCGAACCCGGAGTCCCGTTATTCACCCTGGACCTCGGGATCTTCCCCCTCACCCTTACCGATGCCGGGGCGATGCTTGTGGTCACGCTGTTGCTCAAAGCCCTGATCTCTGTCACCTATTCCCTGTTCTTCCTCATGACCACGCGGTACCAGTACTTCTCGGCCATGATCTCCCGGATCTTTCCCTCCCCCCTCGACCAGATCTTCCTCATGGCCTACCGGTTCCTCTTCCTCACGCTCTCCATGATCGGGGCGATGATGAAGGCGATCCGATCGAGGGGAGGCGGGATCGTAAGGAGCCTTCGGGTGCAGGGACGGATCTTTGCGGAGGTCTTTGCGCTGGTCTTCATCCGCTCGTTCGACCGCGCCGAGCGGGTCAGCCGTGCGATGATCTCCCGGGGCTACCAGGGGAAGCTCGAGGCTGCGACGGACATTCCCCGGCCCGGACTGTCAGGGTACGGGACGATCGCGGTCTCACTGATGGCCATTGTCCTTATCGCGTCGTTCGTTCCGGACCAGTGGGGGCTTGTATGGTGATAGTCCGCAGGGACCCGGCCTCTCCGCACTGCCCGCCGCTTGACCGGGAACGGGAGCTCATCCATGTCGATTGTGCGAGCCATACCTATGCCGACGGGAGTGTCGGTATCCATAACATGTGCTTCTCGGTGCTCAGGAACGAGATCGTCGTCCTCTGCGGTCCCAACGGTTCGGGGAAATCCACCCTTATCGAGCACCTGAACGGTCTCCTCACCCCCTCACAGGGCGAGATCTGGGTCGGTGGCAGGTCGATCACGAAAGGGGAACGGACTGATCTCTGGAAAGAAGTGGGGGTTGTCTTCCAGCGTTCGGACGACCAGCTCTTCGCCCCGACGGTCCTCGACGACGTGATGTTCGGTCCCCTCAACCTCGGCCTGACCAGGCCGGAAGCGCATGCTGCGGCGATATCCGCCCTCGAGGCAGTCGGTGCGGCCGACCTGGTCAGCAAGATCCCCGGTTATCTGAGCGGCGGGCAGAAACGGCTGGTCTCGATCGCCGGGGTTCTTGCCATGAGACCGAAGATCATCGTCCTTGACGAGCCGACATCTGACCTCGATCCCCTCCATTCCGACCGGATCGAGAAGGTGATCCGGACGTTCAAGGAGGAATACGGCATCAGCGTGGTGATCGCAACCCATGACCTCGACCTCGCCGCCCGGATTGCAGACAGGGTATGCCTCGTGAAGAATGGGGCGGTCTTTGCGGAAGGAACTCCGGAGGAGATATTCTACAACCCTGAACTCATCGAAGAGGCAGGACTCATGCTGCCCCACACGGTCAGGATATACCTTGAATTCTGTGCGACCGGAGGGATCGAACCTACCGATCACCCTGTCCGGCTGGAGGAGCTTATCGTTTCGCTGCAGCGGAGGTCGTGCGATTCCAGCCGGTAAATTTTGGGGTGTGCCCAACTTCCAGGGAATATTTTTATCCTGCCGTACCGACTACATTCCCACCTTACCACGCTGACGGAGGAGCAATCTGATGGCCCATGTTCACCTGCAGGACGGATCGTTCTCGTTATTCTGGGTCGTCGTCTGGTGGGCTGCGGCACTCGTCCTGATTGGCGTATCCCTGCTCATCCTCCGGTCAAGAAAGACCGACCAGAAGAAGATCACCGTGGCAGCATTCTGCACTGCAGCGGCGTTTGCGGTCTTCCAGGTGAGCATCCCGATCTTTGGCGGGGTACACCTCACCCTGACCCCGCTTATCGGCATCCTTACCGGGCCGTTGACAGGATCCCTCGTCGTCCTGATAGTGAATATCCTGTCTGCTGCGATCGGCCATGGAGGGTACGGGCTGATAGGAGCGAACACGCTCATCAATATTGTCGAGGTCTCGGTCGGATACGCGGTATTCCGCCTCTCAAAACCGCTCATGCCAGGCCTGTTCCCCCGGGCGGGGATCGCAACGGTCCTCGGGCTTTTATGCGGGAATGTCGCGATGATACTGATCATCCTCGTGTCAGGAATCCAGGGGGTGAGCCAGGATATGTCAGCGGTCCTTGGAGGGCTCTCCCTGATCGCCGCGATAAACATGGGGGTGGCGGTCGTCGAGGCGTTCATCACGGGTCTGATCATCGCCTATATTGGAAAAGTACGGCCTGACATGCTCGGGAGCGGGGGCCCGTGATATTTCCTGAAGGCAGGAGGGGCCTTTTCATCTTTCTCGGTCTTCTCGCGGTGGTCTTCGCACTTGCTGTCGTTGCATACCTCGCGGCAGGTGACATGGGAATCGAGGAACGGTTCTCCCGTGCGCTTGGCGGCGGTGAAGGGGAAGGACCGGGAGAAGAGAACGGCGGAGGGCTGGCTCTCGAAGGAAACCTCCTTTCCTACGTGGCCGTGCTCGGGGTCCTTGCTGCCGGTTGTTATATTCTCTACCGCAGGTTCAGAGTGTGAAAAAGATGCACACGACGGAAAACTCGTTCTGAAGAGGTGGCACATTTTTATCGACAGAAGGACTCCGGGAACATCGGACGGAAAAAAGTGGAAAGGAGCGAGATCGTGAGGGATCATCCACAGCCGATATAGTATACTTTCGGGCTGCTGAACAGGGATGCCCAGGTATGGTCCGGCAGAGCCGGTATTGTCGAGATCACGCTCGATGAATTGAACCGGCCCGGATTCGCGAGGTAATTGGTGAGCGCACCCTTGATCAGGGAATTTGTCTGGGTATCAACCGATGCGAACGGGTTCCTCCCTGCGATGCCGAACGGGTCGAGCGTGGCGGGCTGCCTGAACCAGCTGTAGGTGCCGTTCCGGTACTCAGCGAGATCGACCTGGTTTGCCCAGCCGAGTCCGCTCCCAAAACCGAGATCTCCAGGATCGATCGCCTGGTTGAACGGGACAAAATTCTCTTCGGTCGCGGAGACCGGGCAGGATGCAAGG
>JAJRBP010000101.1 GCA_028679405.1 Methanoregulaceae archaeon
GATAGTTTCGGTTTGTATACGACTGCCACCGGGGACAACGCGGTCGGGGTCTACGCAGATTCGGTAGGTATAAATGGCACCGGTCTTTATGCACATGCCTCCGGTACGGGAGGAGACGGAATATACGCACTCAGCGCGGTTCATTATGGAATTTTCGCAGAGACTGATGCGGCCGACAATCAGTACGGTGTTTTCACCCCTGACAAGATGAGCGCGCTGGCGTACGACACGAACAGCGGAGATGTCGCAGAGTATATGGCGGTAGCAGGAAGCCCCGATCCGGGAACAGTACTTGTCATCGGTGCGGACGGGATACTCCTGCCATCTGCGAAAGCGAACGATACAAAAGTCGCCGGAATTGTCTCCACGGCACCAGGCGTATCGCTCGGTGTGAGGAATGAGGGAAACACGGGCGAAATTCTGGTCGCTGTTGCAGGCCTGGTCCCATGCAAGGCCGATGCCACAGGGGCCCCGATCCATGCCGGGGATTTACTCACCACTTCCGGTTATCCAGGCTATGCGATGAAAGCAGAGCCGGTCAGGATCGATGATTTCGAATTCTACCTTCCCGGGACGATTCTCGGAAAGGCGATGGGATCGCTGGAGAGTGGCACCGGGACGATAGAAGTACTGGTCACACTGCAATAGGACAAGTTTGAGGGACGAGGTTGGTATACCCGTCTCCGGTTCCTCTTTTATGACCTCTTCCATTGTCTCATCACCGTTGCATCGGGCATATGGGGCAGGAGATGGGAGAAATTTTCCGTTCTGGTTCAAGGAGAGGGGTGTTTCGACCGGAATGGCCCCCGGGAAAGTTACAGGTCACATGGAATCGGTTCCGGACGATCGAGGTGCTGGTGGCGATTAGCAGAAGGATCCGTCGGCGCATAAGAGAGAGAGTAACGGGATTTTGTTTTGAATCCGGGACTAATAGTCTCTCATAATTAACGAAACAAAAGAAATAATTACCGATACTCCAAGGTATCATTCAGACACTGGCGGGGGGGTCCGTACAGCAGATCCAGTGAACATTACGAAAGATACGTTCCTTTTACCCGTCGCCTCTGTTGAGATTTCAGGTGGATTTCGTATGAAAGCTATCACATTTGTTATCGTGCTGGCTGTGCTCTGCAGCATCTGCGGTGTTGCCACGGCAGCGACCGTCACTCAGGCGATAATGCACCAGGGGACACTTACCGACAGCGGCGGGAACCCACTTACGGGGACCTTTACCGTAACGTTCAGGCTATACAATGTCGCAAACGGAGGGACCGCTCTCGCGACAGATACGCACACGCTCACTGCAACGAACGGGAAGTTTACCACGACCCTCAGCTTCCCTTCCGGGAATTATAACGGTCAGGGCCTCTGGCTTGGGATACAGAGAGCTCCCGACCCCGAGAAGACACCGCGTACCGTGTTCCGGCCGGTGCCTTATGCCCTCAGTCTGAGACCGGGCGCTTTAATCAAGGGGTCCGGGGCGGCCCATGTGTTGAAAGTCATGAAAACCGGTGACGAGGGTATGACCATGAACGTGACGAGTTCGGGTAACGACAGCCCGGGAATCCGCGTGTTTACCTATGGGTCGGGGAGCCCCGGAATCAACAGCACGACGATCGCATATAATGCGTGGTCATTCAAGGGGTTTACGGCAGGTGAATCGAGCGGAGGGGTATACATGAATACCATAGGCGCGAGCAGTCCCGGGGTCATGGCATTGACACAAGGTGACAATAGTCAAGCGATGAGCGGCGTGACCCACGGTGACCTTTCAGATGCCATCGTGGGGATATCCAATGGAGACGAATCGAATGCAGCCTTTTTCTGGGGCAAAGGTACCAACTCGACCGGAGTATATGCATGGAGTAACCAGCACTACGGGATATTTGCAGATACCGAGGTGGCCGGCGGATACGGTGTTTTCACTCCTGACAAGATGAGTGCGCTGACGTACGACACGAACAGCGGCGATGTCGCAGAGTACCTTCAGGTCTCGGAAAGTGTCGCCCCGGGTACTGTTCTCGTCATCGGGAAAGGCGGGGTACTCGAACCATCGGCAGTTGCGTACGACACCCGCGTGGCGGGGATTGTCTCCACTTCGCCAGGGGTATCGCTGGGTACGAACGAATCGGGAAATCCGGGCGAGGCCCTTGTCGCAGTTGCAGGTAAAGTCCCCTGTAACGTAGACGCTTCGGGGGCACCGATCCACGAGGGGGACCTCCTCGCAACCTCCGGCACCCCGGGGTACGCGATGAAGGCGACAGACCCGCAAATCGGCACGATCCTCGGAAAGGCGATGGGATCGCTGGAGAGTGGCACCGGGAGGATCGAGGTACTGGTGACCCTCCAGTAATTCTGTTTTTAAGAGAACAAGGGTGGATTCACCCCGCAGGGCAGTTCCCGTTAATCATCCTTCGTACAGTTCTTGTCTTCCGACATGTCCCGGAAAGATCGCATCGAGGTATTTCCCCCGATCGTTGAGAAAATCCCGGTACACCTTGTAATACTCGGTATCTTCATATCCGATCTTTTCAATGGGCACGTGATCGAAGCTGTAGATATCCGCGTCCGGGTATGCGAGGAGGATGGGTGAATGGGTCGCAATAATAAACTGCCCCGTACCGTCCGCAGTGAACCGCCGAAGGAGTGAAAGGAACTCCAGCTGCCGTGCCGGAGAGAGTGCGTTCTCAGGCTCGTCAAGGAGGAACAGCCCCCTGATCCTGAACCGGTTCGAAAAGAATGCCATGTGGGACTGGCCGTGTGACTTCTCCACGAGCGAATGGTCCCCGAAATATTTCAGCGTCCCAGGGTCTGCCGCTGCCCATTCATCAAGTATCTCTGCAAAATGGCGGAATATCTCTGATGCGAAGAACGAACCGGTGACCTTCTCCCCTATCCATTCGATATGAATGCACTTGTGGAGCTCGTCCTCATACCGGTTGAAGTGGAGCCGGCCCCGATCATGGTCTTCCCAGATGTGAATATTGCAGCTCCGGGCAATCGCCTTGAGCAGGGTGGATTTTCCCGTTCCGTTCTCGCCGATGAAGAAGGTAACCGGCTTTGAGAATTCAATGAGGTCTGAGCGCTGAAATATCCTGAGGCTGAACGGGTAGTGGTCTTTCGTGGGAAAGGCTTCATGGAGCAGGCGAAGACCCCTGATATACATGTCCGGATGAACTGTACAATCTTCTGGCGTAATTAAGTCCTGCATTTCAATGCGGTATGAAGAGCCGGAGGTATGAGACAGACCGGATGTCGCGGGGGAAGCTTTCCGGAGACAGATCCCGGTATCCCGAATCCCGGGATTTCGCGGGAGCGCGGGCTCTTCGTCGTTCACTTAACCTGCCAGTCGGGCCCTCTCTCATTCGCCGTTTTTTTCATTTCCCGGAGAGGTTACACAGGCAACACTGCTTTTCAAGGGCAGGTGATCCAAATGTTTTTCCTGTCCCGTGCAAAGTGAACTTCATGGAGAACCGCGGTCCTTATCAGGCCACAGCAGTGCTTTTTCTCGCATTCCTGTTTCTTCCTGCTTTTTCAGCTGTGGCCGCCTCTCCGGCATTACCCTTGCCGGTTCCCTGCAACGCTTCGGCCGGATCGTGTTACGTACCGCACATCGGTGAACAATGGCAGTGGCAACTCTCATGCACCCCCGGACTTCCCTCCTGTACGCGGATTGCTGACCGGCCGGCCGGCATCGGGTTCTACGACATCGATTGGGAGGAGAACCGAAAGGCAACCGTGGCAAGGATACATCGAAACGGTTCGGCCGCGATTGCATATATCAGCGCCGGGACCTGGGAAAACTGGCGCGGCGACAGAGGGTCCTTCCCTCTGCCGGTGATCGGGAACATATACGGGGAGTGGCCGGATGAACGATGGCTCGACGTCCGCCGGACTGATGTCCTGATTCCTCTCATGGTCCGAAGGATGAAGATCGCGAAAAACAAGGGATTTGATGGGGTCCAGTTCGATAACCTCGACGGGTGGCAGGCCGATACAGGTTTTCCGCTGACTGCGGCCGATTATACATATTACGCCGCGCGTCTTTCAAATAAAGCCCACAAACTGGGCCTCTCGGCTGCATGGGAAAATGCCCTGGAGATCAGGAGGCCTCTCCTTCCCTACATGGACTGGTTCCTCATGGAAGACTGTCACGTGTATGGTGAATGCCGGGCCGCCAGGGCTTTTACCGGCTCGGGAAAATTTGTTGGCGGAGTAGAATACACCGACGAGACGACAGGGATGGGTTTCTGCTCTTTTTATGATGACTGGCAGATCAGTGGCCTCCTTAAGAACCGGAATCTCGGCGCCTGGAGAAAGTCCTGCCCGCAACCCGGCACCTGTCCCTCATGCAGATGAACCGGCAGGAGGGACGAGAACAAACCACACCTCGGTCCAGACCCTCGTTCCAGAGAATACGGGAAAAAAGGAAAAAGATCCGGGTTTCCGGAGGAGCCCTCCAGCCGGATCTTCTCGTGTTACACCCGACGAATTCCTGACTGATAGGTATACGACTGGGCGAAGGCTTTGATGATACCGCTTGCGCTGACCGAGTTCGAGTACGAGATGTCCTCTGACTTTACCGGCAGCCATTCAGATACGCCGGGAGTGACATCGGCCCTCGTCACATCGAGCATGCGTCCGTCCTGGAGGTGAGCGGTCATGAACGCGCTCATCGAGCCGATCGCGTCAGCGCTGCCCTCGGACGAGGTAACGCCCTTTCCGCTGATCGAGTAAGCCTGGACGACGGGTACGTCAGCAGTTGCGGCGACGAAGCGCTCGCTCGCCGAGGTCGAGACGGACGCGAGAGAGACGTCGACCTTGCTGCCAGTCATTACGACATTGCAGAACGGCGGGAAGAACGGACCTGCGGCTGTACCGAACGGACAGAGGATCTTGTCAGCAGATGAGGTATGTGCACCTGCTCCGTCGACGAGGATGTCCTCGGATGAGGTCATGCGGCCCTGCTCGTTCGCCGCGATGAACGTGACGATC
>JAJRBP010000017.1 GCA_028679405.1 Methanoregulaceae archaeon
GAGAGCGGAGGAATGCTGCGATCTTTTCGGACATTATCGGTGCCGTCCGGGAGAAGAGACCGCTCGTCCACCACATTACGAACTATGTGACCGTGAACGACTGCGCAAACGTCACCCTCTGCATCGGGGCTGCGCCGGTCATGTCCCATGCCCCCGCAGATATCGGGGAGATGCTCAGGCACGCAGGCGCGCTCGTGCTGAACATCGGTACCCTCGATCCGGTACAGGTAAAAGCGATGCTCCTTGCCGGTCGTACGGCAAACGACCTGGGAATACCGGTGGTCCTCGATCCCGTAGGTGCAGGTGCGACGCGTTACCGGACAGACACCGCCGTACAGCTTATGGAGAAGATCGAGATCTCCGTCCTGAAGGGGAACGCGGGTGAGATTGGGGTGCTCGCCGGTGCCGAAGCGCAGGTCCGCGGAGTGGATTCCCTCGGGGTAGCAGGGGATCCTGTTGAGATTACCAGGGGGTTTGCCAGGCAGACCGGTATGACCGTCGTGATGAGCGGGCCGGAGGACGTGGTGAGCGACGGGACGCATACGCTCCTCATCGGGAACGGCCATTCCCTTATGGGCTCGATCTCGGGAACCGGGTGCATGGCGGCCTCGCTCATCGGTGCATGCTCGGCCGTTTTCCCGGACAAGGTGACCGCATCCGGGGCGGCCCTCGCAGCGTTCGGGATCGCGGGGGAGCGTGCTGCGGCACGGGCGACCGGTCCAGGCTCGTTCAAGTGTGCCCTCTTCGACGAACTCGCGGGCCTTGCCACAGACAATATCGCACAGTACGCCCTGGTCCGGGAAGGATGACCCGGGATGACCTACGAACTGTACGTCATCACGGACGAGCGGCTCTCCATGGGGCGTACCCACGGCAGGATCGCCGCGGAGGCAATACGCGGCGGTGCCGATGTCATCCAGCTTCGGGACAAGGGGATGAGCGCCAGGGACCTCCTCGCGGTCGCAAGGGAGATCGTGGTATACACCCGGGCTGCCGGCAGGCTCCTTATCGTGAATGACCGGTTCGACATCGCCCTCGCGAGCGGCGCCAACGGCGTCCACCTCGGGCAGGACGACCTTCCTCTCGCACATGTACGCCGGTTCGCACCGCCCGGATTCGTGATAGGGATCTCGGTGGGATCGGTCGCGGAAGCGGTATCGGCAGAGGAAGGCGGGGCCGACTACGTGGCGGTCAGCCCGGTCTTTTCCACCCCTTCGAAGGCCGATGCCGGCCCGGGGGTAGGTACAGGAGTACTGCGGGCGATCCGCGATCACGTATCCCTCCCGGTCCTCGCAATCGGCGGGATCGACCGGGCGAATATCCGCGAGGTGATCCAGGCAGGTGCGGATGGTATCGCGGTGATATCGGCGGTGGTGAGCAGCCCTGACATCTCCGCCGCGGCAGCCGAGCTCCGGTCGATGGTGGTCCGCTGCAAGGGAGAAAGGGAAGGGTGAACGTGGTCGCGTACCCCTGTCGCCTGGAATGCCCGGATCACGACTTATGTCGAGAGGAAAGGGAGGGGAACCAGGTCACATGCCCTTCAACCCACGTTCATGAAAAAGACCCATAAGGAGTTGCGACAAAGAACGTTCTGGATATCACCATGAAGATCTGCATTGTCTTACATTCATATTCCGGCATCACGAGAGGAGTCGCGGAAAAGATACGCACGGCCTGCGGAGGGGATCTCGTCGAGGTGAAGTCGCGGAAGGAGTACTCGAAGATATCAGCCTATACCATCGGTTGCATGAGGGCGCGGAGAGGGGAGAAAGATCCGATAGACCCGGACGTGATCGATGTCACCCCGTACGACCTCGTTGTCATCGGCACGCCAGTCTGGGCGTTCCGGGCCACGCCTGCGATGAACGGGGCGATGGCGGCACTCAAGGGATGCGAAGGGAAGAGCGCGGTGATCTTCGCCACATGCGGAGGCAGCCCCGGCGAGACCCTGCCTTTCATGAGACAGGCGCTTGGGGAGAAGGGAATGAATGTCAGGGGAGAGTGCGTCATCACGAAAAAGGACCTTGGGACAGGCGCAAAGACGGACGAACTGATAGCCCTCGTCGGGGCCTCGGGGAATCCGTAGAGAGCCCCGATCAGTCCCTCCGCGTGTCGCTGGGATTATCATCCGATCTGATCTGGAAAAAATTACTGGTATTCCGGCGGCTGAACTTCTCGTGGGAGGCCGCCCTTGAAGTGCTGCCTGATCCGGTCGTACGACTCCCGCAGGACCTTGTTCATTGTCGCGTGGACTTTGTTGACCGACTCGTCGAAGTGCCGCTTCCCGACGAGCTGTACCTCTTCACGCATCGCAAACATTCCTGCTTCCCGGCAGAGCGACTCGAGGTCGGACCCCACGTAACCCTCGGTCTCCTGGGCGATCGATTCGACCAGGGCATGACGGGCCGGATCGGCGAACACGAGCTTTCGTTCCCCGAGGAGGTTGTTCCAGTACCTCCTCCTTGCTCCCCTGCCCGGCCTGGAAGACGGCGTCTCGGGAGGTGCGAATGATGCATTCCTGACATCATCA
>JAJRBP010000045.1 GCA_028679405.1 Methanoregulaceae archaeon
CGCTGCAGCAGGTCGCGGTTCTTGCGTTCGACGGCGATTTTTGCCATCTCGACCACAATATAGGAAATCGCTTTCTCCTTTTCCGCCTTCTGCAACATTTGGTCGGCAAGGTTGATCAGGAGAGAGGCATCGTGATAATGCACGAACCCGCGTTCGAGGAGAATGCGGATGCAGCTCATGAGAAGCTGGTCCTGATTACTATGGATCTTGGCCAGTGCCTCGATCGCCTGGATGTGGGAAATCACTACATCAAACTCATTTTCCCTGCAGACTTCGGTAACAGCCCGTACGATCAGGGCGTCCCGGACCTCGATATCGAGCCCTTCCAGGATCTTTTCCTTCAGGAGATCATTTTCAAACTTCAGAACCCCTTCTTTCAGGAGCCGCACACAGGAATCCTGGGCGCTCTTGCAGGTCTTGTCCTCGTAGGACTGGATCTTGGAAAAGATCTCCAGCGCGTTGTAGAAATCTCCCCCTTTCAGGAGACTGTTGATGACCAGGATGTACTGGGGGAGATAGGACTCCAGGGACGTCTTGGAGGCTTCCTCCAGAAACGGCATGATATGGAGGAGCACGCTGATATCACCGGTATGCTCCACCACGGAGATGGTGGAGGAGACAATCTCGCGTACCGGGCGCCAGTCTTTCTCTTCCACGCGGGTATTGAATTCGAGGGCCCGTTCGAGGTACCAGCGGTCCCCGCTCTTCTCCGCCTTTTCCAGGAGCTTCAGGACGATGAACCGGCCGGAGAACGGGATCTCCTTTTCCAGCTTGAGAAGCGTCCCGTAAACCTGCTTTTTGTCCCGGATGCGGTCCAGGATCTGTTCGGTGAGCACGGCGAGGATCTCGTCCCTGCGTACCTGCGGAAGGTCTGCGACCCGATCGATGACGGATTTGATATCTGAGATGTCCCGTGCAAGGGCAGACCGCGAGGTTTTCTCGATAATGCTCGATATACACCCGAGACGGCGGATCTTCTGTTTGATCTGGGTCGCGCTGCGCAGCGCTGAAACGACCGTATTGAGGTCCTGCTGGAGAATTCCGATGGTGGCAATGGCCTTCGCGAGCTCCGAATGCAGGAGGGAGCGCTTGGAGATATCTCCCATCAGCTCGGTGAGTTCCAGGGAGGTGTAGAGGAGCCGGGTATCCTTGACATTGATGCTCCAGACAATGATCAGGGGGATAATGTCGATCAGGATACTGGAGCGGTACTTGCGAAACCCTATGTGCTGGACAATCTCCATTCCTTTTTCGATGAGGACCGGATCCTTCTGGGTCACGCCGGCTTCGATCAGCTCCTTGGAAATCGTTGCAAGGATCTTGGACTGGTAACTTTTCCTCTTCAGTTTGTCGCAGAGATCGAAAACTGCCTGGAGCCATTCATCTTTTTTCGTCTCCACATACATGCGGGCGGCTTTCACTGCAATTTCGTCGATCTCGCTGTCGGTCAGATCGTCGAGGACGGCGAGCATGTATGGAGATTTTTCCTTGAAAACGACCGCGATAATCGTCTTGTTAATGGACCCTATGATATTCTTGCGTTCCTTGCGCTTCTGTATCGAGGAGATATTTTTAATGAGCTTGGTGACCTCGTCCCGGTCCTTCCGGGAGATCGCGAGGTTGATCTGTTGTGTTATTCCCGTTTCATTCTCTTCGCTCGCCAAGAAGAATCCCCGTAATTTCATATATACAAAAGTCTACTTAAAAATATTTCGATTTAATTTCGCACTTTAAAACTACCGAATGTCCTAATCAGGCATATTTCAACGATAATACCGGAATTGATGAACGGAGTGCTCAACAGAACATGCGTGGGTTTTTTGTCTGGATCGATAAAAAAAAGGGGATTTCTCGCGAGCGTATCAGGCCGGCCGAGCTGTAATCTCTGTGATCTCGCGGTACAGGCTGTCGGTCTCATTTCGGGAGCGGGATTCAACAATGATACGAAGCAGGGGTTCGGTACCCGATGCCCGCACCAGCGCCCAGCAATCCTTGCGAAGGATGCGTACTCCGTCGGTGAAATCCAGTGTGTCGCTGGAGAAAGCCTCACTGACACGTGTAACGACGGCCTGCGGGTCCTGCACTCTCAGCTTGTCCTTGATCATGAAATACTGTGGCAGCGCTGCTGCGAGGGAATTGAGGGTCTTTCCTGAAGCGGTGAGAAGGTGCACCATCATGGCGGCGGTCATCCCTCCGTCCCGGCAGAACTGGTGCCGGGGATAGATGAGGCCCCCATTGCCCTCCCCGCCGAAGACCACCTTCATTCCGTTACTGATCAGCTCCCGCATCCTCCGGGCGACATAAATACTGCCCACCGGGGTATAGTCCACGCTGCATCCGTTCCTGCCTGCGACTTCCTCGACCTGCCGGGATGTGCTGACCGGAGTAACGAGGACACCTTTTTCCCGGCCGCAGATATGATCCACAACGAGGGCAAACTCCGCATTCTCCTCAAGATACTGTCCGGTATTATCGATGAACACTGCCCGGTCCGCATCGCCATCGTGGGCAACCCCGAATGCCGATCCGGTATCCAGCACGAGATCGGCAAGCGGTGCAAGGCCCTCCGGAGACGGTTCCGGCATTCTTCCCGGAAATGTACCGTCGAGCTGTCCGTTGATTGTATACACGCGACACCCCATTTTTCCGAGAATCTGCGGGGTGGAGAGCGCCGCCGGCCCGCTTCCCGGATCTACCACGACGGTCATCCCCTGCCCGGTACCGGGAGGGAACTGGCGTACGACCGCATCTATATACTCCTGCAGCAGATGCGGTGCGAGTGTGCGGCTTCCCACCCGGTCCCAGGGGACTTCCCGGAACGAGCCGGAAAAGACCATCTCTTCCAGGGGAAGGATCCGTTCGTCTGCCATCTCCGTCCCATCCGCATCGATGGTCTTGACGCCATTGTACTCCGGAGGGTTGTGGGATGCTGTGATCATCGCACCTCCGCTAAAGTGTTCCTGTACGAGATACTGCAGCGCCGGTGTCGGGAGTATGCCGACGTCCACGACATTGCACCCGGCTCCCATAACTCCGGACGCCAGCGCCGCAAGGAGTGCTTCACCGGACGTACGGGTATCCCTCCCCAGTGCGATAGTACCTTCACTCATCGATCCGAGAGCAAGGCCGATGCGAAGGACCAGTGCCGGTGTCATGTCCTCTCCGACAACCCCGCGGACACCGTTGGTCCCGAATAGCCTCTTTTTCTTCTTATCGATCATGGTTTTCTCCCCCCTCCACTTCTTCAAGCGCCTGAAGGGCTGATGTCCCATCCACCGCCCGCACCGCAACGAGAAGGTGCAGGATCCCTGCCCGTTCATCGGTTCCAGCCCGTACTCC
>JAJRBP010000048.1 GCA_028679405.1 Methanoregulaceae archaeon
CACCCCTCCCTTGACTGACTGGGAAAGTTCAGTCAGGGTAATATTGACATCCACCCCTATGCCAAGAAGGCAGTAGTGAATCGTGTCAGCCTCCGCGGAGAGTTCAAGAAGGAGCCCTGCAACTTTTTTATCACCGATGTAAATATCATTCGGCCATTTGATCAACGCCCCGATATCGAACTCTTTCCTGATCGCACGGGCAACCGCAACGGATCCAGCCATGGTGACCATGAAGACATGGTCGATTGGGATATTTGGTTTTAAAACAATGGTTATCCATATCCCCCCCTGGGGAGATGCCCACGAACGGCCCATTCTCCCGATGCCGCCAGTCTGCTCTTCCGCAATGATAACCATTCCATGACTCTTCTCGGCATCCTCGTCCGTACATATCTGCTTGCCCACCCAGATAGTGGAGGGAGTATTTTCAAAGTACCGGATCATCCTCCCAATAAACTTAGTACGAAGTTTTTTATGGACCTCATATGGAAGAAGTCGATTCGACGACTTTGTAAGCAGGTAGCCTTCCTGTTGCGAAGCTGAAATATCATACCCCATACAGCGAAGCTCTTTTACGTGCTTCCAGACCGCCGAACGCGATATTCCGAGTTTGTTGCTGATCTCCTCCCCTGATACGGGCTTCTCTGTTGATTCAAGGATTTCCAGTACTTTAAATGCTGCATCGAGCAAAATATCACCTTTTTGAGCCTGCGAGTTCCCCTGGGAGTGGACAGGGATCCCTGCCGCAGACCTGTTGGATTATGGCGGTCTGGTGTTCCATCAGCGTCGCCAGATCGAAGACTCCGGTAATATCCACCACACCTATTGCACCCATCACCTGCCCTTTCTCATCTCTGATCGGGGCAACAACAACCGGAATGCCCTTATATGAGCCACTTTCCGGGGTGATATGTTGCATCTTGTTCCCGGCCATGACCTGCTCGAGAACTGGTCCGGTGTAGTTACGGTCTATCACCTTTCCGGCTTCGATCCTGATGCCTTTACTATCCCTGGACCTTGCCGTTACCGGAAGGCGGTTCACGAGTTCATGAAAAGCCATCGCGACCGGTTCGAGGTCTTCAGGGGAGGAATTGGCGGAGATTGTATAGCGGAGCACGGACGTCCCTCATACATCCCTCATTTATATCTACAATAAAGTTTCGCTCTCCGCGCTGCAGAAATGCACGATAAACGAACGGGAAGGGTATTCATGGATGCTCGTAACGACTACGGTACCGCGGCCTGCAAGGTAGGTACTGAGGACCGGGCGCCCAGCCGACGATGCCACAGTGACTGTTTCTGGCGAGTCAATGTAGCCATCACACTCCATCGACGATTCGTCATAGTCTTTGAGGATCGAGGCGGCCGGATTTGTCGCATCGCATTCAATCCTGCGTACCCCTGGGGAATGGACAAATTTAATCGGAAACGGGAGCCAGTCCATAGTATTCTCCCCGGGCAGGCCTGGGCCATACACAAGAAGATTGCCCCCAGCCTCAACGAATCGCCTGATCCGTGAGGTTGATGCTCTAAGCGCCGGGAGGAGGCGCGAGTACGAGGGATTGCCAAATCCTGCAGGGACGATGAGTGTGGAGAAGGATCTCCGGAAGAAAGGTGCTGCAAGGAGTTGTGGTGAGATATGCTCACACTCAAAACCACATTCTTCAATAAACCTGCTGAATACCAGAGGCGTATCCCAGATAAGGCCGACCCTCCCTGTCATCCCTTGATCACTCCGAGCGGTTCGAGTCGCGCGACGAGGCGGGAGATCCCTACTGCCTCGGCAACTCTGACAACCTCCCCACTAGGCTTGTACACATTGGGGGCCTCTTCGGCAATCGCTCCATCGTGAGGGGCGCGGACGATGATCCCCGATCCGGCAAGTGTATCCCTTACCTGTCGACCTGATATGGTCTTCTTTGCCTGGGCTCGCGAGAGGACGCGACCTGCCCCATGGCATGTGCTCCCGAAAGAACGGGTCATGGCAGTCTCTGTCCCACACAGGAGGTACGAAGGAGTGCCCATCGAACCCGGGATGATGACCGGTTGGCCAATAGATGCATATTCCGCAGGGAGATCCGGACTTCCCGGACCGAAGGCGCGCGTTGCCCCTTTTCTATGGACACAGACCCTGATCCGTTTTCCGTCCACAATATGTTCCTCGAATTTTGCCACATTATGGGCTACATCATAAACGAGTACCATCTCGTCATACGCGAGTCCATAATGCCTGGAGAGGACCGATCTTGTCGTATGCATTATCATCTGCCTGTTCGCCCACGCATAGTTTGCAGAAGCTGCCATCCCCCCATAATAGGCACGGCCTTCGGGAGAATCAACCGGTGCACAGGCGAGTTGCCTGTCAGGAAGCTGGATTCCGTACCGGCGGGAAGCTTGTTCGAGAATTTTGAGATGATCGGTGCAGGTCTGGTGCCCAAGACCACGGGATCCGCAATGGATCATCACGCAAATCTGTCCCTGGGTTACTCCAAACGCATCAGCTGCCTTCCGGTCATAGACCTCCTTCACCTCCTGGATCTCAAGGAAATGATTACCCGCACCAAGGGTTCCTCCCTGGGGCAGTCCACGTTGCCGGGCTTTGACTGACACTCCTGCAGGATCTGCATCTTTCATGCAGCCCTGCTCCTCACAATGCACGAGGTCTTCCGGACGTCCCAATCCCCGGTCCACAGCCCACCGGGCACCAGTCGTCATCATTTCCAGGAGTTCCTTCTCATTGACCTTCGTACTGCTCCGCGCTCCGACACCTGTAGGGATTGCATGATAGAGCTGTTCGATCAGGTCCCTGCGGCGATCGAGAGTGGCGCTCGTCAGAGGTGTAGTCATGAGACGTACACCACAGTTGATATCGAAACCCACACCTCCTGGGGATATTACCCCATCATCCAATCTGAAGGCCGCCACACCTCCAATCGGGAATCCGTACCCCCAGTGAATATCCGGCATAGCTAGTGAAAATTTAACAATCCCAGGCAATGTTGCGACATTTGCAAGCTGCTGGACCGCCCCCCTTTCAAGAGTGTTTGAAAGGACATCCGACAGGAAGAATCTCCCAGGTACCCTCATCCCGGGGGTCCATCCCATCGGTACTTCCCATTCGAATTCCCCAATCCGAATTACACCTTCGATCATTCCCTCACCTTACACATCAAAGAGAAGCTCAACAGCATAATTCTCACCCTCCTCTCTGATCGAGAGCCCTGAATAAGAGATTCCCTTTACCTCAGTGCCGGTGTTATGCCTTCCCGGGTCAAAGTCTTCACCCGTAAGTGTAGCCGAGAGATGTCTTCCGTCCGTCCGGACCTGAGCCCCGCAGAAGACGATGTTTTCGGCCTCGGAGATATAGAGCACCTCCGAAAGGAACTCCTGAAGAAGTTCGTCTGAATCAGCGGCCTCCAGTGTAATGCGTCTCCGGATTCCTGCGTCCCTGCAATCTCCATACATAACAGTCGTCAGAGCGACTGTTGCTTCGCTGAAGAGATCATTCAAGGTCGCCGCTTTCACCCGGATCAGCACATCTGCCGTATGCGGAAGTTCTTCGAACGGCATTTCCCCCCCTCCCATGGAACTCGTAATCCACAAGGTGCGGGACGAGCCCCATGTGGATGGAATGAAGGTATCTGACCTGGTGAGCCGAGATAAAGATCGTATAATCCCCTGCCGCGATCTGGATATCAGTCGGTTTAGGCGGTTTAAGCGCCACCGGGAGGAGAATCGGTCCGCCGCATGTTGTGCAGATACGGAAATCACATTTCCGTTCCTGGATATATGCGATCACCTCGTCAGTCACCCTGATGTTTCCTGGAAAAATATGGTCATCCGGATGGTAATGCATAATATTCACTTATATTCTGACGGGTATCTAAAAAATGGTTCTGGAAACTTACGTTCCAACAGCCCGCATTACAATCTCGTGATACTGGTCCTTGAGCTGATAAACACTGTACGCCCCGTCTTTACTCCGGCTGACCCGCAGGATCCCGATTCTGGATGCAATGATTCCCACCATCGCAGCTACTGAATGATAGCTGATTGAGAATCGTTTGTTTAATGCATCGAATATCTGTTGGATTGTGAGAGACTTGATTCGCAGGAAGAGTCTGAGCATTTCACGCCTGATACCGGTCCTGTCGCGGGAGATATAACTTTTAAGACGTGTCTCAATGATCTTTCTGATCTCAGCCGGAGCTCTCATAGGTGATTCATACCACAGGGACTGATATATCTCTTTTGTTTTTTTCCAGCGTTATCCATACCGTGAGAGGCAGCTTCAATAAGAGATGGGCGTAGAGATGGCGCGCGAAATGCCGGTTTTTCTCACCCGTATTTTCACAGATTTTTTTCCCGCGCGTCCCGGATAACAGGATCATACATAAAGTGCCGATAAATACCCTAACGGAATCTCTTGTCTGTGCAGGCACGTCTGAAGAGTGAAGAATATTTCTCTAACCCAACGGAAATCCTCATTGTATCGACAGCAACCAGTTTAAGAGGGTGCACGATGAGTATGTAAGACAATAGTACAAGGCTGTAGAGGTGCAGAATCGATGAATACAGTATCTGATACAAAGAGGGCGGAATGGGTCTATTCACTTACGACGTAAACCGGTACTCTGCCGGAAAGATGATCATTATACCGATGATCATTCTCGCGATCTCGCTTATCTCCGTCGGACTTACATTCTTATCCACAGGGATGCCGGTGACTCCGGGGATTGATTTCTCCGGGGGAACTTCGGTAACAATCTACACGACTGATTCTCCTGAACAGGTAACATCGCTTGTCGCAGGATACCCCCTGGTCGGGAAACCCGTGCAGGGTCAGGGTAGTATCGATCTGAGATTCGGGGCGATGGACGATACCATGTCCCAATCGCTCGTTACGCTGCTTCAGTCACGGTATGCCGAATTGAAAATCGATCGGATTGGGGAATCTTTCGCAAAGAACCTCCAGCCGCTTGCTCTTGAGGCGCTGATCTTCTCCTTCATCGGAATGTCGATCGTCGTGTTTGTCACCTTCCGTACGTTTGTCCCGTCTGCGGCGGTGATTCTGTCGGCATTCGCCGATATCGTCATGACGGCAATGGCAATGAATTTCCTGGGTTTTCAGCTGTCGCTCGGCACAACTGCGGCACTTCTGATGTTAATCGGTTACTCCGTTGACTCCGACATCCTCCTCACGATGCGGGTATTCAAGAGACAGGGAAAACTCGAGGAGAAACTGGCTGGTGCATTCCATACCGGGATCATCATGACCTCTACGACATTCGGGGCAGTGGCAGCGATGTGGGCAGTCGCATATTTGGGCCATGTGACAATCATCTTCGAGATAGCCTCGGTTCTCCTTCTCGGACTGATCTTTGACATCATGAATACCTGGCTCACGAATGTCGCTATCATCAAGTGGTACGTTGAAAAGGGGGCCACCAGATGAAGAAGGAGAAACGCCAGGAGAAGAAGACTCCAGTGAAAGCAGAAGCGGTTCCTGGCGTCAGGACGGGCATTGATTACGTCGCCCTCCTCAAGGACTGGCGTGTTGCGATCCTCATCATCCTCCTCGTACTGGCCGTCATCTCGATCAATCCCCACTTCGAGAATGGCGAGTTCACCACAAGCCTCCCCCTCGGCCTGGATCTACAGAAAGGAGCATGGCTCCAGTTAGAGTTCAAGGCTGAAGTCGCCGGTTTCGAGACCGCGAAGCCGGTGGACGAGTTCATCGGGAATGTGAAGAATCTTACCGATACCGAGGTCGTCCAGGTCTCTGAAAACAAGTTGGAGATACGGAAACCATTCACCAGGGATGAACTTGGACAGATCTTCACGAGCGCTGGCGGGACACTGATCACCTACGAGCAGGGTGTCTCGAAAGTAACAGCGGACCAGGCAAAGGTCATTCTCGAAAGCAAGATAAACAGCCTGGGTACGAAGGACGCGAAGGTCAATACTATCACCTCGCTCTCAGGTATCTCCCGGTATATGCGGGTGGAGATGGCCGGGGTCAGTATGACCCAAGCCCAGGAAATCGTGGGAAAGCAGGGGAAGTTCGAGATCAGGATCTATACGACAGGGAACGAGACTGAACACGTCCTTTTCGGTGATGCTATAACGACCGTGGGAGTCCCGACTTCGGAACCACGAACGAATACCTGGGGAGTGCCTTTCACATTGAGCGATGCCGGTGCGAATGCGTTCAGGCAGGCGTGCATACAGGCCGGTGCGGTGACGGACCCCGAGAACCACGAGCTGGCAATGCTCCTCGATGAAAATGTGGTTTACAGCGCCCCACTCTCTGCAGAGCTCGCGGGAGAGCTGCAGACGATGGTTGTCAGGCAGCTCTCCGCATCTACCGGCCAGGGGACCTCCGGCCTGAATGCAGCGAAAAATCTTGAGATCCATCTTCGTGCAGGAGCTCTTCCGGTCGATGTGACGGTGGCTGCTTCGGGTGCGACGACGCCCGCCTCGGCAGAGAGCAGCCGTTTCGCGGTAGTTATTGCCGGCATCGCCGCCCTTATCGCGGTCGGCCTCGTGATTTACTATCGATACAGGGAACCGAGCATTGTCCTCCCGATGGTCCTGATCAATGCATCAGAGATCGTTATCCTCCTCGGTATCTCGCGATTCGTTTGGGAGCTTGATCTTGCGAGCATCGCCGGCTTGATCGCAGTGCTCGGTACAGGTATCGATCAGATGGTGGTGATTACGGACGAGGTTCTCCATGAAGGAAAAGTACCGTCACCGAGCCTGTATAAGAAACGACTCGCACGTGCGTTGATGATCATCGTCGCGGCTGCGGCAACCGTCTTTATCGCGATGGTCCCTCTCGCGGTGATGCCTCTTGGGACACTCAGAGGCTTTGCGATCGTGACCATCCTTGGTGTTCTTGTCGGGGTGATCATTACCCGGCCGGCATATGGCCGGATCATCATGGAAATCCTCGCAAAATAATCATACAAAAACCTTTATCTGTTTTTTAACCGACACTCATCCGGGTATTTGTATGGGAAAACCGGTTCTTTACGACTTTTTTGCCGAATGGTGCGGGCCATGTCGAAGACAGGGGCCAATTCTCGAAGACCTCAAGAAGAAGATGGGGGATTCCATTGAGATCAGGAAGGTGGATGTCGACCAGCATATGGATCAGGCCCAGAAATATGGGATCCAGGTCGTCCCTACCTTGATCATCGAGAAGGATGGGAAAGTAGTACGAATGCTCGAGGGAGTTACAGGTACGGAAACACTCGAGGCTATCCTGCAGCCGCTGGTGGAATAGGTGAAGATTGGTATCGTGGGCGGGACCGGTGACATCGGGGAAGGGATGGCGTTACGGCTCTCCCAGATTCATTCAGTGGTGCTTGGTTCCCGGGAAGAGGGGAAAGCGATAACGACGAGCGAATGTACAATTGCTGAGCTTACCCGGAGAGGTCTTCCATGCAGTTGCGAAGGGTTCTGTAACCAGGACGCAGTGGACAGGTCTGATATCGTCATTCTGGCAGTCCCGTTCTCCCATCTTGCAAGCACTATAGGATCGCTTCATGGGTTTGAAGGAAAGATCGTCGTGAGCCCGGTAAATCCAATGGAAAAGAGAGAATTCTTCACTTTTGTCCCGCCAGCCGAGGGTTCGGCAGCGTTGATGGCACGACGTCTCCTCCCCCCCGATGTAAAGTTATGTACTGCATTCAACACGATTGCGGCGAATAAATGGAAGGCTATCGACGATCCTCTC
>JAJRBP010000241.1 GCA_028679405.1 Methanoregulaceae archaeon
TCTGGACGATCCGCCCCTGGTGGTGCGTGAGGGCGCAGAACGAACAGCCTCCGAAGCAGCCCCTGTGACTTGTGATCGAGAATCTCACCGGGCCGAGTGCGGGGATCGGTTCCCGGTAGGAGGGATGGGGACTCCTTGAGAATGGCAGCTCGTAAATCCTGTCGATCCGGCCTGTGGTGAGAGGCTGCGCAGGAGGGTTCTGGATGATAACCGCTTTTGGATGAGGCTGGGCGATCAGCCGGCCCCGGACCGGGTCCTGTTCCCGATAGTGCAGGGCGAACGCCCTGGCGTATTCCGAAGGATCTTTTGAGACTTCCGGGAATCCGGGGATCTCCACAGACTTCTCATGGCCGGTACTGCGCCACTCTTCGAGGCTCATGCGGAATGCCGTTCCTGCGATCTCCGTCAGGTCCCGGACCGGCTCCCCCTGGCGGAGCCTGTCTGCGATAGTGCACATCTGGGTCTCAGCCATGCCGAACGCGAGGAGATCGGCAGGAGCATCGGCAAGGATCGATTGCCTGACCTTGCCGGACCAGTAATCGAAATGTGCAAACCGCCGGAGACTCGCCTCGATCCCCCCCATCACCACAGGAATCCCTGGAAAGATGGCGTGCAGGCGGTTCGTGTACACAATAGTCGCCCGATCGGGCCGCCCCGGTCGGCCACCCGGTGAATACACGTCCTCCCGGCGTCGTTTCCGGTTTGCAGTGAAGTGGTTCACCATCGAGTCGACATTGCCTGATGACACACCGAAAAAGAGCCGGGGCGTGCCTAATTTTCGGAAATCATGTTCGTTCTTCCAGTCAGGCTGCGCGATCACTCCAACCGTGTATCCCTCCTCCCAGAGGACCCGGCCGATAAGAGCTGTTCCGAAGGAAGGGTGATCGACATAGGCGTCCCCGGTCACCAGGATCACGTCAAACGATCCGATGCCGATTTTCTTCGCTTCTTCAAGCGACATCGGGAGGAACCGGGGTTGGGGGATCATATTTCAGAAAAAGTGGTGTCAGGCGATCTGGTAATGGTTTGTATCAGGGCAGACTTTACGAAGCCGGTCCCATTCCATGTGTGGGAAGCTCAAGTCCGGTCACACCGTCGAGCTTCCTCCCGGTATCGAGGCCGCAGATCTCGAGGATTATCGCTTCGACGATGATATACGTGGTCGCCACATTTCGCAGGCATCCGGTGAGAACTTTCTCTCCTCTCCCGGCCGAGCAGTGGTAATGAATATGCGAACCGTGCGAACCTGGAGAGATCGTCGCGAGTCCGACAATTTCGTAACCTCCCGAAAAACTTACAAAATGGGGTACGGGTGGAAGGACAACCTCTTCCGGACCTGTGACGAGCTGCCCTTCGCGAAGGGCTCCAAGGAAGTGGATGATACCTGAACGGATCCCTTTCTCTTCCACGAAACTGCGGATAACTGAAAGGAGGTCCTCTCCATTGTCGACCCTGACCACAAACACGCGGCCTAATTTCCCTTCTGAATACTGCACGATCTCAATCCTCCGTCATCCTGTTTTACCGGCCTCCGGCTCCGCCGCCTCCGAAGCCTCCGCCGCCACCGAAGCCCCCGCCACCGAATCCGCCCCCGCCTGCCCCTCCCTGACCGGCAGGAGAAAAGAAGAGGAGAGGGAGAAAGCCGGCGTGAATCCCCATGTATGCACCTGCGGGAACCCCGGTCTCCGGCATCCTGATATCGAGCGCCTTCATCGCAGAAACAACTTTGTCACCGAGGCCAAGGGCAGTTCCATACACGAGCCACTCCCCCCACATTGAGATGTCTGCCGGGGAATATTTCCTGATCAGCGCAAGGTCGGAGAGGAACGTCCCGAACGCATCCCATTCAAGTTTTTCCTTGTACTTATCGTCTTTCCAGTGCCCGAAGAGGGTCGAGGGGAACGCAATCGCGACGATCGAGAGGACGATCACCACTCCCCAGAGGATGGCGGCCGGAACAATCAGCGACAACAGGGCCGGGGCAAGGAAGACCATCATTACCGAGATCGCACAGAATGCTGCACCGACGAATGCGAGCGGGAAAACGTGGTCACGCCCGTCGACAACGTACTGGTTGATAAGTCTCGGGTCGACTCTCCGTGTCACGTCGGACAACTCCCGCTGGTACCGCAGCACGGTCTGCTGGAGAGACCGGTCGCGGACCGCTCTTTTTGCCATATCCTCCATCGCACCGGTATCCACGACCCCGCTCTCACCGGCGAGGTCCCCAAGTACTCCGAGCACTTTCTGTTCGTACGGGTCTTCCGATTTTCCGGACAGGATCTTGATATCTACGCTTTTACCATCGGGTTTTTCCGTGACAGAGACCAGGTGTTGACGGTGGAGGTCGAGGACCGTCGCATAGTACCCGTCCGCGTCGAACGTCAGCGCATCCCCCTTGAAAAGGAGATTCACCATCCAGGGCTTCTGTTCAGGGTGCGGTACGAAGCTCAGGTATTCGGGCACTGTGAACTCTTTCTCCCTGCCGTATTTCCAGTACATGAGGTAGAAGACAAGCGGAGTCAGTACTACCGCCGCTCCCCCGGTGATCAGGAGGAACCAGGCGAACGGGTAAGGGAGCAGGTTCCACCAGGGATTTGCCGCCGAGGTCTTCCCTTCGACATCGCTGACAGGTGTGGGAAATCCTGGTATTGAACCGATCGCATCCTTCGAGAGGAGGAGTTCGACGCCGAGGGGTTCGTTCGCTCCTGCGCTTCCTGAAAGGACGATTGTGTCTCCATTCACTTCCTTCCTGAGAGTGACAGGGTGGGGATAGACCTTCTGCACGTACCTGCCGGGCACGGTAATGGTCACATGCCGGTAGGGGATATGGTCGAGACCGAGGTTGAGATTGAGGTGTCCGGCAGCGTCATCGTACTCGATCGGCGGAAAAATGAGGTACCTGATGGTAACCGGATACATACCCGCGGAATAGTACGAGGGATTGTAGATCCCGACTTCGTTCGTGAGCGCGAGATTCCGGATCACTGAAATATCCTGGCTCCCGCCCCCGCCACCGGTGAGGTTGACCCTGCCGGTCGAATCCTTCACGTACCCGATCGTCCCGGGCGGGATTGTCATTCCCACGAACCGGATGTATGGGCTGCCCAGGGCCGACTGCGAAAGCGGGGAGTTCCAATACCGGTAGAGCATCCGGTACTCGCCCGTATCCTTCACGAGGAAGAGATATTCCTCGGTCAGGGAACCGTCGTCCCGCAGGACTGCGGTGTAGTTCTCCACCACAAGGTTCCCCTCTACCGCCCCCGGTACCGCAGTCGCGAGAAGGAGACCGATGGCTCCAATTACGAGTGAGATAAGGATGAGGAGGGCGATCTGCCTCCGTTCGCTCACGGTTACGACCTCAGAACTCGATTTTCGGGGGAGTCTTTATCGCTTCCTCGAACTCGAGGTAAGGGAGCTTGATGAGATGCATCATATTTGCGATCCAGCTCGAGGGGATCGTATCGCACATGGTATTGAACTGCTGCGATATGTTGTTGTAGGTATACCGGTGCCGCGCAATCTCGTCCTCAACACTCCGGGAGGAGTCCATCAGGGTCAGCACGGTCGTATTCGTCTTGAGGTCCGGGTAGTTCTCGGCAACCGCGAAGAGCCTGCCGAGGAGGGACCTCGATTCCTTCTCGACCTCGTTCAGGTCCCCGACTCCCGCGGAACCGACACCGGCCCGCATAGCGGTCACCCGTTCGAGGGTTTCCTTTTCGAACTTCGCGTAACTCTTCACAGCCCCGAGGAGCTGCTCGATCAGGTCGAGCCGTTTCTTCATGGCCACACGGATCTGCCCGAGCGTTGCTTCGGACGCATTCTTGAGCGAGAAGAACCGGTTATAAATTCCTATGTAATACAGGACCAGGGCGACGATGACGATGACGATGATCGCGACAATCACCAGCGTAAGTAGATCCAACCTCAAATCACCTGGAGTAGATGGTGATCCGTCGGCCCTTAAATCCAGCGGTGGAAATGCGGCGGTTTCCCAGGTACTACCGGGCTTTCCTTAAACAGACACGGGCCGCGAATCAGGTGATATCCAGTGTCCCGACGATCCTGAGTTTGCCCCCCTCGAGATGGTGGAGGATGACCCGCGCACCAGGGGGGTACACAAGATCCTTCTCCGTCCGGAGGGTAAGTTCGGGCCTTTTCCAGTCGCCGGCATTGTCCACGTACGCCACCCTGGCAGGTATGAACTGCATCCAGTGGCCAATCGAGAGGACCATACCCTCCCTGAGGGGAGACGGCCAGTACCGGACGAGGTTTGCCTTCCCGGTTATTGTCGAGGCCGAGGTGATCGCGGGATCTCCCGTGAGCACGTATCCCCGATCCAGGTCCTCCACCTCGATTCCCCGGAGCGAGAGCCCCACGCGGTCGCCCGGGAATGCAGCCTGGGCTTCGTCGTCATGCTTCTGGATCGAGCGGACCTGGGCCGTACGGGTGGTAGGGAGGACACGAAGCGTATCGTGCCGCCGGATTACCCCCCTCCTGACATCGCCGAGGATCACCGTCCCGACTCCCTTGACAGGGAAAAAATGGTCGACCGGAACCGCTCCGGGCGGGAGTGATGCCGGGTCCGGGTCGCGCATCTCCGAAGCCTCCGACAGGAGCCGCTCCCTGAGCTGGAGCCGGTCATCGGGGAGGATCTCGTACCCTTCCAGCGGGGTCCCTTTTATCAGGGGGGCGACCTGTCCGGGAGTGAGGTAATTCCGGAGGATCAGGATTCCGCTCGTGACCCCGGCGCACTGGAGCATCAGGACGGTCTCGCCAAAAAGGGGGTCGATACGATCGACAACAACAACCGCCTTCCCTGCCATGGAGACTGCGAAGAAGAGTGGGGAAAGTCTTTCAGGGTAACGGGTGGGCTCGACGCAGGTTACCGTCGCATCCCCCTTTTTCAGGTTGAAGAGCGTGATATCGGAGGCGGTACCGGCTTTCCCGAGTTCGCGGGAGTATCCATCGGCCCCGAGGACCGCGACAGTAAGGTTCGGCATTCCATACAGGATGGATGAAGCGGCGAAATAAGGATATGGGGCGGTCCTGACCGGTTGACCTTCCCTGACATGACATTGATCAGGGCGTGCGGGAAGAGATCCCCCGGTCACCGTCAGATCGCTTTTACGGGATCTGTCGTGTTTGAACACATTTTGGGGAATATCCGAATCATCGATCCCCTGGGGAAGGACTCCTGCGCGGGGACCGGATCGCTTCAGGCAACGAATTTTTATCGGTGATGACGTATGCGGACTGTTCGAGCATGAGGTTCACCCGTTCTTGGAGCCCTGCCATCCTGAAATCGGTGCGAAGGGCGATCACCGGGATCCCCCTTGCGACGGCATACCCCATCTCCCATGCGGTGCCCGAGTCCGCATCCGCGCCATCCACGACGGCGATGACAAAGTCCGCCTTTGCGAGCGCTTCCACATGCCGCTCGTAGATCCGCTGGTGCTCGTCGCGACTCCGCGCGTGCGTGTCGTCACCGATCTCCTGCGGGAGGTACACGTCGCAGAAGTGAGAGGAGAGAAGATCGCGGATTTGTATGTTGTAGGACTTCTCGGCCTCAGAGAAGAGAGGTGCGGCCAGGTATACCCTGTACCGTGCGAAATCTGCCACGTCAAATGCCTTGATTTCAGGGAACCGGGCAAGGAAAACACCTCTTCCCTCCCTTCTGGCATCGCCCCCGTCAACGGACCCGTACCAGGTCCGGTTCACCCCGCAGGTGGGAGACGAATCAACACCGATGATGCAGAGGGGCGGGCCCCGGTCCTCGATGATCTTCCTCGTCTGCTGCTCGATCCGGACCATGACTGCAGAAAACTCGGGGTTATCGAGCCTGCCAAGAAAATATCCGGGCTCCCGGTCGCGTCCGGCATAGATGGTCTCGGGGCAGGGGAGCGCGACCATCTCGATCGAGAACATCTCACACCTCGTTTTGACACGCGAAAAGAGGTCCAGGTCTTTATCGGTCGTGATCCCACGCGCCCGGAGCGTCGGATCAAGAATACATGGGCAGACCAGCACGTACATTGATAGCATGTTGGCACGCACAACCCATAGATGATCCGTCTCTTTGCATACAGAGACAACAGCTGCGATCCCAGGAAATGCACGGTCTGCAGACTATCCCGCGACAGGCTCGTCACCATCGTGCCAGTCCTCTCCCGGGTACCTCACGCAACCCTCCTCCTCGACCCGGCTGCGCCTCAGGCGCTGTCCCCGGCCGACAGGTCTGGTACGCGGTCTGTCACTGCCCTGGACTGCTCCTGGGAGGTTCTGGAGGCGATCCCGGCAGGCCGTTTCCGGCACCGGCGCGCGCTGCCGTTCCTGGTCGCTGCAAACCCGGTCAACTTCGGCCGTCCGTTGCGGCTTACATCAGTTGAAGCACTCGCAGCTGCACTCTGCATTCTCGGAGAACGTGAGGAGGCGGTAACAATTTTAGGAAAATTCGGGTGGGGCATGCGGTTTCTCGAACTGAATGAGGAACCCCTTGCACTCTACGAAAAGGCCCGCGACAGCGCCGAGATAATCGAGATCCAGCGGGGATATCTCGAATGAAATGGTGCGGGATGCCTGGTGTTTCCGAACCTATATTTCAGCACGGATACTATACCCAGTCATATGGTACGCTACGGGTTTGTCGTCATTCTCCTCATTGTGTTTACGGGTACAATCTGCACGGGAGTCCAGGCAGATACTGTCGAGGATCTCCTGAACCAGGGGATCGGTCTCTACAGGTTCGGGAATTACACCGGGGCGCTGGCAACGTTCAACCGGGGACTCGAAATTGAACCGGATAATGCAAATCTCCTGTGGAATGCCTCCCTGGTGCTGACGAAACTCGGCAGGACGAAAGAGGCGTATGAAACGCAGTGGAAAGCACATTCGATCGATCCGCAAATGATCTACCTGGAATCGGAGTCGGGCTATTCTCAGCTGTGTGCAGGGTACTGGGAGAACGGAGTCAGCTATATGAATAAGTCGAGATATGAGGAGGCGCTCTTCCAGTTCGGAAGGGTAGCCGAACTCTGTCCGACCGATATCGACACCGATATCCGGCATTGTTATGAAGCGAGGATTTATACCGCCATGGGCAGGACCGATGAAGCCATTGCGTCTTACAGGGAGGCGATCCTGATTATGAGAGACCGGCTCGCGAGAGAGCCTGATAACATCAGGTATCGCTGGAATTATGAGACTGCGACATACAACCTGAACAAGCTGCTCTCCCTGCAGGAAGCCGGCAATACCACAATAACATCGACCACTCCTTCGCAGGAGGTCTTACAGGTAACTAACACGTCGATACCTGTAACGTCTTTGCCTGGCAGGGAGACGGCAGATTCGGCAGTAACCGGATCGGGAGTATCCACACCGCGGACATCAGAGCCGATAACGATCAGGCCGGTTGCTTCCGCACCGGCGACAAAAGCCTCCACTTCAGGATGGTTCGCGGTGTGTTCCGTGATCATTCCCGTGCTTTCTTTATCTCGGAAACGCCGGAAATAACGCGCGCAACGGACATCCGTGAAGATAATGATCCGGCCCGTACCAATCCTTTCACAAAACTTTAAACGAATCAGCGCGTTGTTATATAGACAGGTACGTGGTGTAACAGATGGCAAGATTTCCAGAGGCTGAAGCCAGACTGCTCAATGTGAAGATATGCATGCGCTGCAACGCGAGAAATGCATCGCGCGCAGAGCGGTGCCGTAAATGTGGATACCAGAATCTCCGCCCCAAGAATAAAGAACGTAAGGCCTGATTCAGGCACTATAGAACGTAACCTTTTTTCCTCTCTGGCTGTATTCCCCCTTGAAGGTCTCGATATTCCTCTTGTAGCCGAGCCTGTCGACAAAACCGAGTTCCCGGAGCCTCGACCTGACCCGCATCACGTCCGCCTCGTCCCGCCAGTCCGCAGTATACACGTAAATCACCTTCATCGAATCGCGGGAGTCGGGGTTCTCCTTTGCAGTGCTGACTTTTGCCGATATCCCGAGGGTCCGGTCTGCCGTCGCATCACGGACCAGTTTCCATGCGTCGTCAATTAATTCAGGAGGAAGAAATATCAGCCATTTTCCGGCAAGTTCGTCCTCGATGGCATCAGGCCTGATATCAGGTGCGTCCTGGACGATCCAGTACATATAGGTGGTTTTAGATGGGATTACCCCCTCTCCACCGAGAATCTTCTCATAGATCGCATCGATAGTCCCGAACCGCTCGACCAGGGCGGCTGCAAGTTGCGGGTACTCCCCCGAAAACTGTTCGAATATGGTGAAAAATTCTTCCTTAAAGTCGACATGCGCTTCCACCATCCGGAAGAGATAGTTGTTCTTCCCGGACAGTCTTGCGTTCAGGGTCAGTTCGAAGAGCCCGTATGCGACCTCTCCCAATGCCCCGGTATCGACCTCGTCCATGTGTACGTGTATATCAATGGGAAAAATAATGTTATGGGAACTACTTTTGGACGGATCCTTTCCGGAATCACCGGGGTTAGGGGATCCTTTCGTGGGAGTCGTATCAGGTCTTGCCCGGAGCGCTCTTTCTCCCGGATTTCATTACAAATCAGGATAACTCAATAATCTGCGGTCGTTTCATTAACCATACACCAATCTTTAAGAGTCCGTCCGGATATAGTATCGTAGTATGAAATGGAAGCGTGACCTGGGACTCACTATGAGAATGGCGCTCACAATGTTCCTGCTCCTCATAGTGTACCTGGTCTTCCTCGCAGCTCTCGCGACATTTTTTCCGGGACTCGGGATGGGTGGACTTATCGCGATAGCAGTCGTCATGGCATTTGTCCAGTACTACTTCTCGGACCGTCTTGTATTATGGTCGACCCGGGCAAGGGTTATCGGGCCCGATGAATTCCCTGAACTGCACCAGATGGTGCAGCGCCTCGCAAACGAGGCAGAGGTACCGATGCCGAGGGTTGCAATCATGCAAAGCCCGGTCCCTAACGCCTTTGCCACCGGGAGGAGCCCGAAGCACGCAGTAGTAGCGGTGACTGACTCGATCACACGGATACTCTCGGCAAAAGAGCTTGAAGCGGTGATAGCCCACGAGCTCTCGCACGTGAAGAACCGGGACATTCTCACGCTGACGCTTGCGAGTTTCATGGCCATGGTGGCGTCGATCATCATGCAGAATTTCCTGTTTGCAAGTCTGTTCGGGGGCAGGCGCGAAGGTGAAAATCCCTGGATCATCATAGGGATTGTCGCCATCATCGTGTACTTCGTGAGCCAGCTCCTCATAATGGCACTCTCCAGGTACAGGGAATTCGCCGCAGATCGAGGGAGTGCCTATATCACAGGCAGGCCAAATGACCTTATCTCGGCGCTCTCCAAGATCAGCGGCCGCATGGAAACTGTTCCTCCGCAGGCGAAAGCCCAGGTCGAGGGTGCCAATGCCTTCTTCATCATCCCTGCACTCTCGGGAAATACCCTGATGGAGCTCTTCTCAACCCATCCCCCGCTTGAGAAGAGGATTGCAGCGCTCGAAAAAGTCCAGATGGAAATCCAGGGCTACTGATTTCCACTATTTTTTTCAAACATCTGTGTGAAGGTGTTTCAAAGTACCTCACCGGTCTGCCCGCAGTTACCTTTGCCGACCCCTGCAGAAACAGTTCCGGACCGAAAAGAGGCAACACTTAATAGGGCTGCGTACTAAAATCATAAACCGCAATGCATCGATGGTCTAGAGGCATGACTTAGGCCTTCCAAGCCTATAGCCCGGGTTCGATTCCCGGTCGATGCATGAGGGCTCGTGGTCTAGCTGGTCATGACGTCGCCTTCACACGGCGAAGATCTCGTGTTCGAATCACGACGAGCCCATTTTGATCCATATCCTGGTCTGAATCGTTCTTTTTCTGCAACAACAGATATTTATATTTCTCAGACAATCTATCGCGCGGTGATTCACCGATGAAAATGGAAGAATACAAGAAAATCATCGCGAATGCGATCAGCAAGGAAGTCGAATCATATGTGTTCTATCGCAGTGTCCAGGAAAAAGTAAATGATGCAGCCCTGAAAAAGCTTTTCAAGGAGCTTGCCGAGCAGGAAACCGGGCACCGCGAATTCCTCGAGGGGCTTCTCATAAAGCCGGCTGCCGCGCTCCACTTCGATCAGAATAAGGACTACAAGGTATCAGGGACGTTAGAAAAACCGACTGTCACAATCGATATGAAACCGGTAGATGGCATCGCCCTCGCAATCAAGAAGGAAGAGGACTCGATGAACATGTACACCCAACTCTCCGGACTCTCGACTGACGGTGAGCAGAAGAAGCTCTTCTCAGAGCTGGCAAAGATGGAACTCTCCCATAAGACCCGTCTCGAGGACATATACACAAATATGGCCTTCCCGGAATCCTGGTAAACCAATCCAGTCGCGGGCAGCCCGGTCGGCCCGGATCTTCTCCTTTTTATCGTCAGGCTTCCGATTATTCTCTCATAAAACTGCCCCGGTTCGCCCGGACCTCTGTTCATTCAGGTTTGGCGGATTATTCCCGGACCCTGATTGCAGCCGGTTCTCCGGCAGACTTTTCCTGCGAAACGGAAGATTGTATCCATGATGAACCCCCGCGACATCTTCAGGCGCCTCGCAAAAGGACGGAGGAAGAATCGCCTCCCGTCCAGGATATTTGCGCTTGGATGGAAAGCCTGGCGAAAGGCAATCAGGGAGGATGTGTACCGGTCCGGGAGATGATCTCACCCTTCAGAAAATCCTGCCTTTACAAGTGCATTCCTGATCTCCCCGATATGCCTCTTGTCCCTGGTCTCGATCTCAACTTCAACCCGTACTTTTTTCACAGGAAGGTCCGGATCCATCCGGGAGTGCCTGATATTCATGACATTACCACCACACCCTCCCACGACCGAGAGGAATCGTGCCAGGTTTCCGGGGCTGTCATCGAGGGTTACCGCATAGTGCATGAGTCTTCCGGTCCTCAGCAGGCCAATCCGGATTATCCGGTCGAGGAGGGGTGTATCGACATTCCCTCCGCTAATCACGAGCACCACCCGGTCTCCCGGGTTCAACCGGATCCTCCCGCTGAGAAGACCTGCGAGGGGGGAAGCACCTGCCCCCTCCGCGATGACCTTTTTCCGCTCGAGAAGAAGGAGCATGGCATCGGTGATCTCCTCCTCGTCCACGATAACGATCTCCTCCACGAGAGACTGAATGACGGGCAGCGTGAGGCTTCCCACCCGGCTGACCATGATCCCGTCTGCAATCGAAGGGCCGGGCTCGACATCGACAGCCTCTCCTGCACGGAGGGCATCGAAGGCAGAAGGGCAGGCTTTCGCCTGGATGCCGATTATCCTGATGCCCGGCCTGATCAGGTGTGCGGCAGCGGCAATACCTGCAATGAGTCCCCCACCCCCGACCGGGACAACGATCACATCGCAGTCCGGGAGATCCTCGAGGATCTCCAGGCCGATGGTAGCCGTTCCTGCAAGAATCCCCGGGTCATCAAAAGGATGAATAAATACTGCACCGGACTCTTCTGCCAGTCTCTTCGCCTCACCAATCGCTTCAGTCAGGTTTTCCCCGTGGAGGATGACCCTTGCACCATAGGAATTCGTGGCTGCCAGTTTCGAGAGTGACGCATGCAGAGGCATAACTATGGTTGCAGGTATTCCGGCCATTGCAGCGGCGACGGAAACACCCTGGGCATGATTTCCGGCGGAGGCCGCGATCACCCCTTTCTCCCCGATACCTGTCTTGTCCGAGAGTATCCGGTATGCCGCACCCCTGACTTTAAACGAACCGGCTTTCTGCAGGGTTTCAAGCTTCAGAAATATCTTTACTCCCGTCATCTCGCTGAATGTCGGGGAATATACAAGCGGTGTACGGATAATCCGTTTCCTGAGGAGATCTGCAGCACGGTGGATCTCGGGGAGGGTGAGCATACCAGTGTGATAGGCGCCCTTCGTTTTAGCATTAACGGCGGGGTATGTTTAAATATAGGTTCAGCATTAACGGACCTCCGGTGGAGGATAATGGACACCTTTGAGAAGACGATGAAGGCAATGAAAGATATGCCCCAGGCAGAAGTGACCAAAGCAGTCGAAGGCCTGAAGGCGAAATGTATCTGCGGGGGATGCCCGACCTATACGAATTGTGCAAAGAATGCAAAAGAGCTCCTTTTCTGTGCGATAGGAAAGAGTTTCATGTGCATCCCCGCCGAAAAGCAGTGCATCTGTCCCAACTGCCCGGTTGCAAAGGACCTTGATCTGAAGAATAAATTCTTCTGTACCAGGGGTGCAGAGAAAGCCCAGCGGTATGAGCATTCGATATGGGGAACAAAGATGATTTAAATCCCGCCGCTTTTTTTTGATAAAATCCCAATTACCCGGCTTATTCCTGCATCCAACAGGTTCGCGTCCGAACTTTCTGGTTGAAATCCGGTTTTCAAAACCGGATAATACTCCTGACGTTCGCGCCCAGGGCATCATATCCAGATACAAGGGGAAAATGAATCTATTTCTCATGAGTTGTTTTTTGTTCTTTCCGGATTATCCCCGTTCGACAGGATAATAACAGATCAGATTCCAACGACTAAATATCAGAACGGTGGTTGAGAGGAGGATGCAAAAAGGCGTAAAGCTGGCCGCGGCAGCTATCCTCGTCCTCTTTTTTTTTGGAACGGCTCTGGCCGACGATGTGTCAGACATGGCACTTTCGTGGAGCCGGAACGGCGATCTGCTGTACGGTCAGGCAAACTATACCGCTGCCCTTGAAGCGTATAACTTCTCGCTCTCCCTTGATCCCTATAACGCAATTGTCTGGGACAGGTATGGAAATACACTTGCCCGCCTAGGAATGTACAGTGAGGCAATCCACGCATTCGACAAGGCAGTCAGCCTCGATCCCTATCTCGTGGAAGCGCTGACAGGAAAAGGTGATGCGCTTCTGGAAACCCGTGATTTCCAGGCCGCGATTGCGACTTTCGACCGGATACTTGCCCTGAATCCGAATGAACTACATTCGCTCGTCGGCAAGGGGGTGGGACTTGAGCAGACCGGGGATGCGAACGGGGCCCGGAAAGCCTATGAAGAGGCTATCCGGATCGCCGACCGGGAGGTCAGGGTCCACCCCAACGATGCGAAGTACGATGCAGACCTCTGGAACGAGCGGGGAAATGCACAACTTCACCTGGGCATGTATCAGGAGGCCCTCGAGTCCTACGATCGTGCCCTCGCGATCAATCCCAAACACGAAGATGCGGTCAGGAATAAGAACGCGGTGCTGCTGAAACTCTTTGAAGTCCGGTCCGCCCCCCCGGGGCTGGAGCCAAAAGTGCCAGGACTGCGTGTGCTTACCACCACAAAGAGCAGCCTTCCTTCTTCCAATGTTATTATTGCGATTTCCATCGTGTTGATTGCTCTTGCATTCCGCAGGCGTGCACGATACTGAAGAACTCATTTTTTTTGGATCGCCTGCCTATAGTACCGGGTTGTGCACTATCACGTAATCCTCACCGATGAATGCAACCTTTCTTGCCGGTACTGCAGGGGAAAGACTTTCGAAGACCTCGAACCCTCCACCATCGACGAGATAGATCTCTCCATGCCCTCGGAATTCGTCCCGGAGCCGGAGGATTTGCACGCCTTTCTTGCCAGGGATCCAGAAGATCCGGTCGTAATCTTTTACGGTGGTGAACCCCTGCTCCGGCAGGACCTTATCCGATCGATTATTGAAGGGTCAGATCCCCGTGTCCGATACTATCTCTATACGAACGGGCTCCTTCTCAACAGCCTCGATCCGAGGATCATTGAACGACTGACACTCATTCATGTCTCCATCGACGGTGGGGAAGCCCTGACAGATTTTTACCGGGGTCCGGGAACATACAAAAGGATCATTGCGAATATGAAGGCGGTCGACAAAATGGGGTTCCGGGGGGGGATTATCGCCCGGATGACAGTGGGAGAGGAGACCGATATCCAGGATGCGGTCCTTCACCTCGCAGAAAACCAGGTGTTTCCCTTCCACTCGATCCACTGGCAGCTTGATGCAAATTTCTCCAGGGACTATGAAACGAGGAAATTCCGTGACTGGGTCCGGAAAAGGTATAATCCGGGGATAACCGAACTGGTCGGGACATGGGTGAGCAGGATGCGCGATGGGGAAGTGAAGAGATGGTACCCGTTCATGGAAACCACCCGGGATCTCCTGAATGGAGGCACAAGTGCACTCAGGTGCGGTGCCGGGTACGCGAACTATTCCATTATGCCGGATGGAAGTATCGGGCCATGTCCTGTCATGATAGGGATGAAAGAGTACACCTGTGGTCATATCTCCTACTCGGACCCCCGGGCTCTCCGTAAGATCGAGGGTACCGATAAGTGTCGTACTTGCGATATCACGAAATTCTGTGGTGGGAGATGCCTTTATTCACAGCTGCTGGAGCCCTGGCCTGCTGAAGGTGATGACCTTGTCTGCGAGAGTGTCCTCCACCTTTACCGGACATTGAAGGGGGTGGTCCCCGAGGTGCGCAGTCTGATCCGGTCGGGAAAGATCCAGGAGTCGGAACTCGTTACTGAAAGGTTCAACGGTTGCGAGATAATCCCGTGAGGATTAGGTAAGGATTTTTTTTTTGAAAATTTTTGTCAGGAAAAGCGACCGGGAAGATCACCGGAATATTCAGGCCGAGGCTCAACTGCGCAAGGCGAACCATCCGTTATCCGGCCGCATACCTTGGGTATTAAAGCGAGTCCAGGACGAGAAAATTGCACCCAGGTAAAAACTGCCTGGTAAACCGCTCAATTTTTCCCACGATGAAAAGCTTGCAATTGCAGCAGGATTCCTGTGGGAGCCCCGGATGTCACTTTCACACCGCCCGGCCGGGGTTTAAAAAGGAATATAACATGGAGATACTGAGGAGGACGGGCAACAGATTCGCTTGGATGCCACCTCCGGGCAGCCGCTTCCTCACTAATTACCTCAAAACCTTGATCGAAAGGCAGACACGAAGAAACCCATATACCCCCTTTTTGGGTTTCTCCTCTTTTCGAACCATATTCATAAATAGAGGCAGGCCATCCACTAACTGGTAACGAGAAGGAACAACGATGATGTGCCGGTACCCCCGCTCTGCGACAAGAAAAGCTGTGCGAACGAACCGGAGGCATTCATGAAACGGATGTACCTGGGGGTCGCTCTGTTGGTGGTATTTCTTATCTGGACGGCCACCGCACAGGAACCGGCGCCACAATCGGGCCCGAGGGGTTACTATCTTGTACATTCGAATATCGAGGGGGCGGCGGTATCGTTCGATACGTATTTCCAGGGCGCCATCCAGCAGGGAACGCTCCTCGTCCCGGTATACCCGTCGGGACCTTATTTTACCACATACACTGTTCAGAAAGATGGGTACGAAAGTTATACAGCCTCGATTCCGCGGTTCCCCGGAAAAGGCGAGACGGTGGATCTTTATGCAACCCTCGTACCGCTCTCTTCCCAGCAGGGATCGATCTATGCAGTGTCCGACCCCCCCGGCGCAGCAATCTACCTGAACGGCAAGTTCCAGGGCACAAGCCCTCTTAGCATTCAGGATGTCCCCACCGGGATAAATACAGTTGAGGCCATACTCGGATCTTATTCTCCCTGCCTCACCCAGGTATCGGTTTTTGCAGGACGCCAGGCGGTAGTGAATTGCCAGTTGGAGGCGATCATCGGGCCGGGAACGGTTTCTGTTACCTCTGACCCTGCAGGGGCCAGGGTTTTCATGGACGGTCTTTCAAAAGGGACCACTCCTCTTGCAATAACCGGGGTTGCTCCGAGCGATCATATTATTGAGGTCGATATGGAGGGATTTTTTGGCTGGACGACGGTAGTCAGGGTCAAGAGCGGGGCGGTGAATACGGTGAATGCAGTACTCAAACCTGTGGCCGACACACCAACCGGCTGGATCCAGGTAGACTCCATCCCATCGGGGGCCGATATATACCTAAACGGGGCGTTTCTCGGAACAACCCCCGGGCAGGGATCATTTACTATTGACCGGGCACCGGTAGGAGATCATGTAATCACGCTCAGGCTGAACGGATATGAGCCGTTAAATGTCCCGGTAACGGTTCTGCCGGCTCAAATCGCAACCGTTAACGGAGTCCTCAAAGCGGCGCAGAACCTTACCACAGGCTCGGTCTCTGTTGCAAGCAGTCCCCAGGGTGCCGACCTCTATATCGACAACCAGCTCCGGGGAATCACCCCTGCAACGATTGGGGATGTCCAACCCGGCGATCATTCGATCCTGGTGAGAAAACAGGGGTACCAGGATGCCTCGATCAGTCTCTCGATTCCCGGGGGTCGCACGACCGAAGTCACGATCCCCATGGTTCCTTTACCGGCAGCGACAACCGCAGCCGCCGGACCGCTTTTCGCTCTCATTGCTGCAGTCTTTGCAGGGATTGTGCTCTTCAGGAAGATCTCATAGTCTGCACGTTCGGTGGTCCGGAAAGCCAGTCGGGTTGTCACTACCCCGTAATATTTATAGGGGCACGGAAATTAGAGATATCAGATGGAAACCGACCGTGTACGTCTTCTTCTCATTGGACTTTTCGTTCTTGCAGCCCTGATCGTCGTCGTCTATGTAGTGATCGGACCTCCCGGAGGATCTGCCTGTCAGCCTTCCACGGCAGGAATATCGGCCCCCGTACAGAATCAGGCCCAGGAATCAGTGCGGCCGGCTCCCTGGGGCAAGGTTCCCCTCGTCGATGTAATGAGTGGGGAATCGTTTACGATTAGCGATTTCTATGGGAGGAAGGTGGTGGTCCTCACCTTTACGGTCTCCTGCCCGGTCTGCACCGCTCAGCAGAGAGAGATCATCGCTCTTAACAGGAGTTCAGGTGGCGATTTTGTATTTATTGCACTGGATATCGACCCGAACGAGGAGTCGGGCACGGTCCGGGACCATATCAGGGAAAATAATTTCACCGGACGCTATGCAATTGCGCCCATATCGCTGACAAGCGCCCTGATCCGGGAGTACGGTATCGGAGCAGCGACGCCGGCCGCCGCACCGACGCTCATTATCTGCCCGGGGGGGGAAAACCAGATGTATGAAGGCGGCCTGAAAAGTGCAGCCCGGTTGAAGCTTCTCCTGTCCAGGTGTCCTGATGGACCCGGTTCGTGACCTTTCGGTCGCCTTCCTGGCCGGGGTCCTGACCCCTCTCGGAGCAGTCTGCGTTCTCCCCCTTTACCCGGCATTCATTGCACATCTTGCCCGGACCGGCACCCGTGAGGTCGCTGCCGGACGGGCAATCCTTCCGGGATTCACTGTGGTCGCCGGGATTATCTCTTCGATGCTCTGTACCGGGTTAATTTTTACATTCCTTCTCAGGACGGCAATCTCGTCCGTTTCGGAATGGCTCACGCCGGTCTTATACACCGTGCTGCTCGCTGCAGGGATCCTGATCCTCCTCGATGTGGATGTGAAGATCCCCCATTTCGGGAATTACTTCAAAAAAGCAGAAACTCCTGCGATCAGGGCATTCCTCTTCGGTGCATTCTTCGGACTCCTCGCCCTTCCATGCAATCCCGGCCCCCTCATTCTCCTTTTTGCCCTGAGTACTTCGGCAGTCAGCGCGCTGGAAAACCTTGTCCTCTTTCTCCTGTTCGGAGTGGGGATGGCGTTACCGCTCCTGGTTGTCTCAATCGTGTCGACTATCCGCCCGGTCAGTGTATCAGGTTTCCTATCACGATGGAGGAGAGAACTCCAGATCTTTTCAGGCGTCGCCCTGATTGCGATCTCGATCTGGTATCTTGCACTCTACGCGATGAATGGGAAACCTCCCTGATACACCTTTTATTCCCGGATCGGATGGCAATCTATTTCAGTATTCTCCTCACACCTAAAAATGTATGCCGCTCCGGTCGATCAACCTGCCCGGGATAGGGACCAAGTACGAACTTGAAACCGAGAAAGGTGATGTCCTCGCAATATTTTTCCTGAAAAACGGGAACATCCAGATGTATACTCTCCCGCATAACGCTGCTGCACCCAGCGTTGCGGAACTCAACCCAGCAGAAGCGAGGAGACTCGGGACGATCCTGTCGGGCGCGATCATGGAGGCGGATAAGGAGAGTGTAGAGATGGCTTTTTCCGCGCTCTCGGACCTCCGCATCAGCGTCCATACCTACAAGATCGGCAGGCCGATGGCGGGGAAGTGCATCGGAGACCTCCAGATCAGGGCAAAAACCGGGGTCACGATCATCGGAGTCTCGCGTGGAGAACAGAATACTATCAACCCCCCGCCGGAGTTCATCTTTGAAGAGGGGGATGCAGTCGTTGCCATCGGTGAGACCGACCAGCTGAAACGGTTCGAACATGAGTGCATGGTGCAGTAATGGAAGGGATCGTACTCGCGCTGCTTGTCTGCCTGATCCTCGCCCTCCTCACCAAGCATCTTTCCGCTCCGGTCACACCATTCTACATCCTCGCCGGGATCGTAGTCGGTACTTCCGGACTGAAGATCGTCGCAGCAGATGACATCTCGCATTTCTCCACCGAGCTCGGGCTGATCTTCCTCCTCTTCTTCCTCGGGCTCGAGCTCAAACCAGGGAGGATCCTCTCGAACAGAAAGACATTTCTCGCGAGCGGGTTGCTCGATCTGAACATCAACTTCCTTATAGGGTTCGGTGCCGCGTTCCTCCTGGGATTCCCACTTATCGAGTCGCTTGTAATCGCGTCCGCTTTCTTCATCAGCAGCACCGCAATGACGGTTGCGTCCCTGATCGAGAACCGGAAGCTGATGATGCGCGAAGCGGAGACGATCGTCTGGATGATGGTGTTTGAGGATATTGTCCTGATAGTCGTCCTGACTCTCCTGTCAAGCTCTCTTGCAGCCCCCGCTTTGTTTGTCGGAGAGATCGCTGCATTTTTTGCAGTCTTTTTCCTTATCTCCACCCTGGGCAGGGGGTATATCCTCAAGATCATGAACCGCGACGACGAACTTCCTGTCATCTTTACATTCTCGTCGGTCATCGCGGTAGCATTCCTGGCCCAGCAGGCGGGATTGCCCGAGAGCCTGATGGTAATCGCGTTCGGAGCGGCCCTGGCAACGACGGATCCGGTAAAATTCGAGATCCAGGCTCAACCCTTCAAAGACGTGTTCCTGGTAGTCTTCTTTGTATTCTTCGGGATCGGCGTGGATTTTTCGGGGGGAATACCTCTCCTGATCATTGCGGCATTAAGCCTGCTTGCGATCGTCTCCAAATTCCTCTCCGGAATCGCCATAGGCCACTTTGTTCATGGCAAATCCGGGGCAGGTATTGAGATCTGGGCGAACACCATCGGGAGAGGCGAGTTCTCTATCGCTCTCGCGACATTGTACGGATCGGTGATGGTCTCCACGATAATTGCCGGGCTGGTAATCACTACGTCGATTGTCGGTTCATTCTCCGCGAAGTACAGCGATCGTATCAGTCAGCTGTTCAGGAAATGGGGATTGTTCCAGAAGAGCCCTTCCTGAATTGCCGTTGACATGGACAATACCAATCCAGTCAGCCACATCTTCCTGCGATGTACGGGTGGATTCGCTCATTGTTGTGTGGCCTTCTTTTCGAGAAGCGCCGTTTTCACCGCCCCGGCATGCCCTTAAACGAGACCCTCCGCCATGACCGGACAACTATCCCCGAGGGGTTGATAAGGAATGTTCTTCTTTCTGCACCGGGAAATTCGGCCCGAACATTTTCTTCGGTTTCCATACTCCATATGCGACGAGCACTTGATGCCTGGGATCGCTAAGGAGGAGGATTCCCGGTTTCTGTTTCACGATAAATTTCTGGTGGTTCCCGGGCGGATCCGGGCTCACCCCGATAACCCGTGCCCCAAGGGCTGAGAACTCCCCGGGTGCCCCGGTGAACTGGATCGCCTCGAATGTGCAGCCCGGAGTGTTGTCCCTGGGGTAGAAGTAGAGGACGACCCATGTTCCCTGGAAACCCTCCGGGCAGATTTGAGTCTTTTCCGGATCAGAAAGACAGCAAGCAGGGGCGGGGTGGCCGACGAGGGGATCGATGGATGCAGTCATGGTTTTGCGGGAGGTGATGATCACCGAAGTATTTCAATTATTTACCGGATCTTTTTCTCCTGCTGTGTCGGGGTCACTTCGTTTCCGATATCAGACTACGCGGTGTAAATCGGGGGATTCAGGCAATCATGTGGAGGGGTC
>JAJRBP010000199.1 GCA_028679405.1 Methanoregulaceae archaeon
AGTGGAGTATGATTATGTAAATGCCCGGATAAAAGGGATGAAAAGCCGCCTTCTCGATATTCCTGTATTTGAATCCCTGATCCTCAAACCCGATGTCGAATCCGTCATCGCCGAGCTGGAAAACACACCCTACAAGGAGGAGATTGAAAGAGCGACCGTCCAGTATACCGGGATTAAGTGCATCGAGGTTGCGTTAAGGAAGGATTTCACCAATGCATTCCGTACAATTTTACGCCTGATGAAAGGGGACGAATCAGAGGTTTACATAAAAATTCTCCTGAGCCGGTGGGATATCCAGAATATCAAAACTGTTCTCAGGGGCAAGAATATCCACATGACATCGGCGGAGATAATCGACTGCCTCGTTCCGGCAGGTCAGCTGGATGATACCACGCTTATTGAGCTGATCAAGCAGCCGGACATCAAGGCGGTGATTGACCTCCTGGCGACGTGGGGAATCGACTATGCGAAACCATTGACCGGGAATTTCAAAATATATTCTGAAAAGAGAGACCTTTCGGTTCTTGAGTATGCCATCGACCGGTTTTATTTTGAAAATGCCCTGAAAGAAGTCAAAGGGGAGGGATACGACGACTCCGTCATCAGGGATATGATCATGGCGGAGATCGATGTGACAAATATCAAGAATGTTCTTCGGATAATACGGGATAAAATCGAGGTCGAAGAAGCCCAAAGCTGCCTGATCGAGGGAGGCATCACGCTGGACATCGAGAAACTGCTTACCATGCTGAAATCCGGGACGCTTGAAGGGGCGATCAAGCACCTGGAATCAACACCCTACAATTTCCTTTCCAAAATCCCCGAAGAGGTCTTCAAGTCACAGAAGATATCGATCTTCGAGAAAGAACTCGAAAAATACCTTGTAAAAAGGGGAATCAGCCGCTTCCTGGGCGATCCCCTGAGTATTGCCATTGCCGTAGGGTATGTCTGGGCAAAATATAACGAGATAACGAATATCAGGATTATCGCCCGGTGCAAGACCGCTGACGTCCCTGAAAAGGAGATCCGGGGGGAACTTATTTATGTATAAGTTCGTCGTGGTCACCGATCCGGATTCAGCACCGGGATTCAGGCTCGCCGGTGTAGATGTACTCGAGGCGTCTGATCTGGATGAGGCAAGGAGGATCATTCCCCCCCTGGTGTACAAGGATGATACAGGGATCGTTGCAGTAAGTGAGGACTTCATGGCAGCCCTTGATGAAAAACTGCTGGAAAAAATCGAGAAGACATACAGGCCTATCATCATCCCGATTCCCGCCAGGATCAAGGGCCTCGAGAGAACGAGCTACATTGAACGGCTGCTGCAGAGGGCAATCGGGTACAACATCGTGATAAGGGGGTAGGGATCGTGATTACCGGGGTTATATCGAGGATTTCTGGGCCCGTGGTTCTTTCAGACCAGATGAGGGGCTCGAAAATGTATGATGTGGTGAAGGTGGGTGCCGAGGAGCTGAACGGAGAGATCATACGCCTTGACGGTGATCTGGCGGTCATCCAGGTATACGAGGACACCTCGGGTTTAAAGATTGGGGAAAGGGTCGTAAATACAGAAACACCACTTTCAGTTGAGCTCGGCCCCGGGCTCCTTTCCTCGATTTATGATGGTATTCAGAGGCCGCTTCCGGTTCTGGTGAAGAGAAGCGGCAGTTTCATCTCCCGGGGGATTTCCGTTCCCGGGATTGATATGGAAAAGAAGTGGGATTTTGTCGCATCCGCAAAAAAAGGAGACAAGGTTTCAGGCGGAGACATACTGGGGACGGTAACGGAGTATCACATCGAGCACAGGATCATGGTCCCTCCTCATGTCTCCGGAACCATCAGGGAGATCCGGAGCGGCCCGTTTACCGTCCAGGAACCCGTCTGCGTTCTCGATGACGGTACCCCCATAACGATGCTGCAGAAATGGCCAGTGAGACGCGGCAGACCGTACAGGAAAAAGCAGGATCCGCGCCTGCTTCTCGTCACGGGGCAGAGAATATTTGACACAATGTTCCCGGTCTCCAAGGGGGGGACCGCCATGATCCCCGGAGGTTTCGGTACGGGAAAAACCGTGGCTGAACAGACTCTTGCGAAATGGTCTGATACGCAGATAGTTGTGTACATCGGCTGCGGGGAGCGGGGGAATGAAATGACTGATGTCCTGTCGGAATTTCCTGAACTCGTGGATCCCAGGACAAAGATGCCCCTCATCCAGAGGACGATCCTGATCGCGAATACCTCGAACATGCCTGTGGCCGCCAGGGAAGCCTCGATCTACACGGGGATCACCATGGCGGAGTATTACCGGGACATGGGATATGACGTCGCGCTGATGGCGGATTCCACCTCGCGATGGGGGGAGGCACTGCGTGAGGTGTCGGGGAGGCTGGAGGAGATGCCGGGAGAAGAGGGATATCCTGCCTATCTTGCCACGAGGCTTGCGGCCTTCTACGAACGTGCGGGCAGGGTTGTTTGTCTTGGGTCAGATGAACGCCTTGGCTCCGTTACGATCGTCGGTGCAGTATCACCACCGGGAGGCGATTTTTCAGAGCCCATCACCCAGAATACACTAAGAATCGCAGGGACGTTCTGGGCACTCGATACAAGTCTTGCCTACAGGAGACATTTCCCCTCAGTGAACTGGATAAAAAGTTATTCGCTCTACCTGGACAGTATTGAGGAATGGTTTGTGCAGAACGGGTTTGAGGACTGGAAGGAGATGCGGGACACGACCATGTATCTGCTCCAGAAAGAGGTCGAATTGCAGGAAATCGTGCAGCTCGTCGGTCCCGATGCCCTCCCTGAGAGCGAGAAGGCAATTCTTGAGGTTACCCGTATGATCAGGGAAGATTTCCTCCAGCAGAGTGCCTATCATGAGATCGACTCCTTCTGCCCGCTTGATAAGCAGTACTGGATGCTCAAGGTTATCGTCAATTTCTATGACCGGACGAATGGTGCGATGAACCGGGGGGTCGCCCTGAACAAGATCCTGAAACTGCCGCTAAAGCAGGAGATCGGCAGGATGAAAGAACTTGCTGATGTCGGCAGGATCAAGGATCTCATAGGGGAGATCGATAAGAATATTGCTGCACTGGAGGTGGAGAGATGAAGCCGGTCAGCCTGCTGATAAAGGAATGCAGGACGGTCAATTATGTCTCCGGACCTTTAATTTTCGTCCAGTCTGTCAAGGGGGTTTCCTATGGAGAAATCGCATGGATCACTCTGCCGAACGGCGAAGTGAGAACAGGACAGGTACTGGATATCTCGCGGGACCTTGCGGTGATCCAGGTATTTGAGGG
>JAJRBP010000311.1 GCA_028679405.1 Methanoregulaceae archaeon
AAATCAAGCCTCTCTTCCTGGAACAGGAACCGGTGTTCCGCCTGAATCACGGGGATACGGCCCGGGACATGATGCCTTCCCCTGAGAGAATAAAAATGGAGGAAAAGGACATCGGCACTCACGAATTTTTTTTCATTTATACACCGGAGCCCGGCGATACCCACAGTTCCCCAATAATCCCAGCAAACCGGGGTGAAGATTGTCCCGGAGGTCATGTAACGACCACTCGTCCCCCCTCTCTACCCACGTTGGTTCCTAGATCCTGCTCCCGGGTGAATCTATCTGGAGGTTCGTCGCTTCGGTCGGTTTCTTCCTCTCGATCGCGGCTCACACTCCAGGCGAGGTCTGGCAGGAAAAGGAGCTGGTGTGCTCAGGCGCAGCATTCGCGGTCTATGTCTCCTGCTCCCTGGTCAGGATCGTGTACTCCTCGATGACATCGGTCACAAAGATCTTCCCGTCAGCTGCCCGCCCGGAGCACTGGAAGTCCTCTCCTTTCCGGGCATAAGTCCTGATAAGCGAGATGATGTGCGGGACCTGGTCATCTGCCACCACCGTCGTGATCATCTCCTTGTGGAGCTCGAACTCCCCCGGGGAACCGGCAGTACAGCCCATGTCCCGGCCGTGCCCGAGGACGCTGATCCTCGCCACGGCAGAAAGTCCCTGGCTTTCGAGCGCTTCGACGACCCGTCTCGCCGAACCGGGTCCGAGTATCGCGGTCACCATCTTCATCTGTTCTCAGGCGTCTAAGTCGATATTTTTAATAATAAAAGTATGGGAAGTAATTTTCCTATATTTATGCTTCACTGTTTCCCGAACGAAAGTAATTTCCTGCCGTGACAGAATGGTCAGGCAATCGTCCGTGTCTGTACCGCAGATTTATTGGATCCCGTCCTCACGGGCGGGGATGACTCCTGATACACCCGATATCCCCGCGTGAGGAAGAAAGCGGAAGGAGTATCAGATAATCGACCCGGCCACAGTGGCGACACTCCTGCGGTTGCCAGGGACTTCCGGAGCCTGGTATACGGGAAAGTCCTGATCGTTTTGGTGACGGGTGAGGGGATGTGGATGAAATGTCTCATGATTTCCAAATGATACGGATAAAAATAATCTGGAAAAATTTAAATAATGGGGAAAGCTACTTCCTTCCATTATGGGGGTGAGCGCCAGACAAAATGATCGATTGCGATTCGATTTGTTTTCTTTACACTCCCGGATCTACGGGGGCATTGATGTTGAATATGCATAGGACCTCCAGGAGGCAGGAAAATGTTGGAAAGCATGAGCGTGTTGAGAAGGGATACTCTCCATTCTCAACAGGATCCACTCAGTACCGGGACCACTGACCCACTCAGAGTCCTCACCGCCCTGGACCAGGAGCGACACTCCTTCATCGGCAGGTCGTACTACTATATCAGGAGCGGGTACGGGAGCAACTCCCTTTACCATATGATATATGGTTTCGGAGGAATCTTTTCGGACGAGCCTGTTGCCCATCATCCGTATGGGATTAGCTGGGATGATCTCGACGATGCGGTGAGCCGCGGGGAGGAAATACCGGAAGTTCCGGGATATTATTTCATTTCACCACTGATCGAGAAGAAACTGAGGGCATTGCTTGATGCCTGAGCCGTCGTTGAAGCAGCAGCCCGGGCATCCGCCCTCAGTTTTTTTTATGATTCAATCCTTGTGAATCTATTCCCAAATCCTGTTCTCATGACCTTTTTTATATCGACGAGATGCCGGCTGGCATGACACCGGGAAGGCCCGGCTGATGGGAGCTGGACAGAATCAGGCCGAGAGAGACCGTGCGCGAAAGCGGGATTGTGATTCTTGTTCTGAAACGAATGTTATCCGCCGGACAATATACAGAACGAACAAATAAGCAGGATTATATCCTCGTTTACATAAAAACACCATCCAAGGCGATGGGGCACAGAAGAGACAGGAATGAAAGTGGTGGCAGGCCGGAAATCTGCGAAGGCATCTCTTCCCCTGTCTCACCAATTCTCAATAAGATCAGGTGGCCTTACGTCCTTCTCGCACTCATCATCCTCATCGGCCTCTTTGGCACATCCTTCCTCCCGCCGCCGGTGAATGCCCCCGGAAGGGTCTACCATATGGATTCCCCGTCCATCGGCTACCATAACATGAAGGAGAACGAGTACCTGAGCCAGGCCAGGTACCAGTGGACTGAGGACGATTATCTCAGGAGGAGGACACATCTCGCAGGGCTCGACCCCGGACCGGGGTACTTCGAGGAGTACCCCCAGATGCCACTGCTGCCATGGATGATTATGGGCGCCTGGGCGGTTTTCGGGGTCCAGATCTGGGCAGCAAGGCTGATCATCGTACTGTTCTCGGTCGCAACGATACCTGCCCTTTACCTCCTGGTGAAGAGGCTGTCGAAGGATAACGAATATCTCGCGCTGACCGCTGCCTTTATTTTTTCACTACTTCCGGTCGCCGTATTTTTCGGGAGGAATATCCAGCCGGAAGCTCCCGCACTTTTTTTCCTCGTCCTCGGACTCTGGCTCTACGTGCGGTGGACCGATGACTCAGGAACGAAGAACCTCATTTTTTCAGGCCTGGCCCTGATGATGTGCGCCATGTTCAAGCCGACGTTCCTTATCGGAATGATATCCATGCCTTTCATCTTCCCGTTCGAAAGACTCTTCCAAAAATTCCGGAAGGACGGAATTGGCAGGCAGGAATTTGTTTCTGAAAGAACACACACGATCATTCAGTGGGTATTGTTCGCCGCCTGCTTCCTCCCGTACTTCCTCTGGAACTGGGTCACCTCTGCATTCCTGAACACGAAAGAGGCGCTGTTTGCAGGCACCTCTTCGAGAATCGATCTCTTCAGGGTCTTCACGGGCACGTACTGGTCAGAGTACTGGACGACCATATCCGAATACCTGAGGGACAACTTCGCCCTGTGGTTCCTGGTCCTCGCCCTTATCGGGTTTGTGTTCATGCTCGTGCAATACAGGACCAGGCTGTCAAAATTCTGCATAGGCTACGCAATTGCGATAATCCCGTACGGAATGATACTGGCCGACTACATCAGCCAGCACAGTTATTACCAGATGCCGTTCGTGCCGCTGGTATGCATCTGCGCCGCATACTGCATCTTCACGACAGGTATGTTCATAAAAAAAGTGACAAAAGTCCGGCATATACAATATGTCCCATTGATCATCCTGTTGTTCATACTGCCTTCTGCGGTGACATTCACGAACGTGCATTACGACGCGACCGCGTTCGGGATCGATGTCGGGGCGTCCTACATCCAGTCGCACACCGGGCCTTCCGAGAGATTGTTCGTCGAAGGAGGACCCCAGACCTTCGGCGTATGTTACAACTCGGACCGGAGGTGTGCGGGGATATCCGATGTTTCCACGCTGGAGAAGGCGGAAGAGGAGCTCAATTTCACCACCGGATTCATCCACGTGACAGGCGGCGGACTGTACAGCCTGAACCTGAAACCCGGCCTGGTCGACCATATACAGGACAACTACCGGATCACACAGGTCGGGCTGTTACTGCAGAAGAGCACTCCTGAGCTGCAGTATATCATCGTGCAGAAAGGCGGGACGAGCAACCTGAAAAACCTCACCTCCAATGAGATCGCACAGACCCAGCCCGTGCTGGCAAAGAAATATGAGACTACGTACGGAAGCATCCCGTTCTTCACCATGAGTGAATCTACCTGAAAATGTCCGCAATGCCTGGCTCAGGCACCGGGCAGATCCGGCCAGCTCCGCCGGTTGCTTTGTCTGCCTTATCCCTCCCTGCTCATCGAGACCAGCCTGTCCATGGTATTGAAATTGCGCATCGTCGCCGGGATCCCAAGCCTCTTTTCCAGGAAACCACCTGAGAGCGTCCCCCGGCCATACTGTCCCGGGATAAACATGTAAGCGGTTTCGTTGCCGAATGCGAGTTTTTCCGGAGAGTAATCCTGCGACAGGAGCTCGCCGGCCTCCTGCACCGGCAACGGTCCTGCAAAAGAGACAAAAAATACCCGGGAGATATCGTACCCGTCCCTGAACGGATTTGCTTCCAGCACCTTTTCCAGTTGTTCCCCGGTCCGCACTATCACCGCCAGATCAGGGCCGATATGTTCCCTGATGAGGTCGTGAACCTTCTTTTCAACCTCCCGGGCCGGAAGATCGGTATCGACGAGAGCGTTGCCGCTCTGGATATACGTGCGGACGCGGGTGAAACCGGCTTTCCCGAGCACCTCGCGAAACCGGGCCATGGATATCCTGTTCCTGCCTGACGGCGTGACCCCGCGTAAGAGGATGATAAGGGTTGTCAAAGGTCTCGATGAAATATCACCCCGGGGATCTTTATACCCTGCCCTCCGCTGCAACGACCCAGGCCTGCCCGTTGAATAATTTTCCAGTGTTGAAAAACCCAAATCCTTCGTCAGCTGTCCGCTTCATTAATGCGTCATAACTCAAACCTCTCCTTCATGTCCTCAGGCGGCAGCCAAGCTGGGTCATCCCCGGATAATAAAAAAACCTGTCCTCACCACGAGGTCTTCTCCGCAGAAAGAGCCGGTCTCCTCGATACCCGCTTCCGGTGGTTTCTCTACCGGCCCGACCGCCTCGCCGGGCGGTACGTGAAACCCGGCGACCAGGTCCTCGACTTCGGTTGCGGTCCCGGGTTCTTCACACGTGAGTTTGCACGAAGGGTCGGAGACACCGGTACCGTGATCGCCGTGGACCTCCAGGAAGAGATGCTCCGTATCCTTTCGGAGAAGCTCGGGCGGGAGGGGCTCATGCCGAGGATCAGGACGCACCGGTGCGCACCGGATACGATTGGCCTCCCTCCTGAGATGAATGGCACTGTCGATGTCGCGTTCGCAATCTTTGTCGTCCACGAAGTACCGGAGCCCAGGAAATTGTTCAGGGAGATCTCGTCGCTGCTCGTGCCCGGAGGCCTGCTTTTCTTCTCCGAACCCCCGCTCGTGGTCCCGGGCAGGGAATTCCGGGCAAGCCTCGGATATGCGGAGGAAGCCGGGCTCCGGGTGGTGGAAAGGCGGGTACTCTTCGTGAACAGGGCGGCGGTGCTCCGGAAAGACGAGGGCCAATAAGCCTGGATCTGATACTCCCCGGCTCACCTCGTGGTATGAAGGAGACTTTCTCCTCCGCTGATTTCTCCCGATGCCGGAGTAATCCGGCTTTAAATCGTGATTATCCGGGAATCAGGTATTTTTTCCGGT
>JAJRBP010000231.1 GCA_028679405.1 Methanoregulaceae archaeon
TGCATATCGGGCCCATTATCATCTGACTGCCTACTGGATATGGAGCGTCCCATCGAGAGTCGTATACTTCAGCCATTCACCGGTTTCGAGTTCCCTCATGTCCTGGTAACGGTACTCCTCGCGATGGGTATCGTAATAGGTATAGAAATCCGGGTCGACCTCGTATACCTGGTCGGTCCCGGGGTTGTAGACCCGGTCGCGGTCGAGAATCGCGTCGGAAAATTTCTCGAGAAATTCGTCGTTCCTCGACTGGCGGTCCTGGTACAGCGCAAGGTTCTCCTCCCGCATCTGGTCCGCATTCCGGGCAAGGGTGTCCCCGGTTTTCCTCGCTCCCGCCCAGGCGGTATTCAGGTTATCCCTGCAGGCTGCAACTGTGGAGCTGCTATAGTCGATCGAAGAGAATATCTGAAGTAGCTCAGGAGCGTCAGCCGCGAACATGTCGGTAGTGGACCAGATGCCCCAGAAGTACGCGACAGCAGTTGAGATGCCGGTCTGGTACGTCCCTACAGTGAACGAACCGATACAGGGAGCACCGTTCGAGGTGAAAGAGACCCTCATTGCCTTGACATTGACTCCGCCATTATTCGTGAGAGCAGATACGTCCCCCTCCTCGTAAGAGAGGATCCTGACGTCAGAGATGGTGGTTCCAGACTGTGAAAAGTCCAGGGGCATGTAGGTGGTGATATAGTCTTCAGGTGTGACCCCCGGCGGGAGCGGCTCTGCGCTCTGGTGGATGCTGTTCACGAATGCAATGCCCCGGAGACCAGATGGCTGTTCGGCAGCGACCAGGCCTGAGCACCCGGGAAGCACGGTGGGGAGCCATCCGTCGGGAAGAAGAATCCTGATACCGCCCGAAAGAGCAGTCCCGTGAAGGGCGCCCAGAGAACTTTGTGTCGATGCCTGGGACACAGGGGCGGGCGGGGCTGACTGGGAATAACTCCTCATGATCGAGCGAAGAAGCTCTTCTTTTCCGTTGAAAAGAGATTCTGTGGTCTCGTAACTGCTTACCAGTGCGTACGGCGTGTTGACAAATATCATATACACCCGGTTCATCCGAACCCCGTTGCGTGAAAATGATACCCCGATCTCGAGAACCTGCCCGTCTCCCGAGGCACGCACCCTGTTAACTGAGAATTGCGAAAGGCCGACCTTTTCTTTTCCTACTATGTAATTGGCAACTGCCGTGGCAGTCATGGAGCGGTAGGATCCGCTAAGGTGGACGGGCTGGATCCTCACCCGTGTAGTACCCCCATCGGCTGAATCGGAAGCCACGATCGCATCCGTTACTGCGACTGTCCACTCGTCAGGGAGAGAAATGGAAAAGTAGTTCGTGTCGTCCCTGTATTCCCGGAGCTGCGGTGCAGGAGTGGACGGGACATATAATGCAGGCTCCTGAATCGGCTCTTTTTCTCCAGGATTATCCGTTGACGGAGGGTTGATCGCAAATACAAGCAAAGCAATGACGATCCCGGCGAGGACCACGAGTCCCAGGATTCCGAGGACCTTTTTTGAGGGGATTGTCCAGGGCTGGTTTCCGCCGCTACCCCGGATTCCAGAACTTTCCACGCCGGGGAGCTCGCTTATCGTCGCAGCAGTACGTCCGGATCTCGGTTTTTCCGTTGGCCCGGCGGGTGCTTCCCGTGGCCGCGAACCACGGGATTCTCCCAAATCCTTTCCTGTTCCGGATAGCGCGGGGATAAGGCCTTTTACCTTGTCCCTACGTATCCAGAGAACCAAGAGGACGATCGCGACAAACGCCAGGATAATTATGGCGGCGACAAGGCCGTTCGGGGTGTCCGAAGCGGGACTATCGCTCTGTCGGGGTGTTGAAGGAATTTTAGACGTAGCGATTGTGAGATTCGGGGCAGTTGTTTCAGTGAGTGTCACAGAGGTTCGGAAAGCGGATACAGCGGCAGGAGATGTAACGGTTGCGGAGTGTTCAGGCGAATTGTCCTCAATATCCGTATTCGTGGGTGTGATAGCCCCCGTTAAGGTTGGAGAGGGGGACGCTGCAGCCAGCGACGCACCGATCGCCTCGATATTTTTCATAGCCTCGAAGTTGTTCGGGTTGAGGAGGACTGTGCGCTGGTAGGCGTTGAGGGCAAGGTCCTTCCTCCCCATTGCGCTGAATACCTCTCCTTCCTTCATCCACGCCCGTTCATCTTTTGGGCTCAGGGAGATTGCCCGTTCAAGGGCGCGTATCGATTCCTCGTTGTTCCCCGCGGCAAAATGAGCGATACCAAGTCCGTACCACGACGGTTCTGAGTAGGGATCCAGCGCGATTGCCTGAAGGAATGCGTCCCGCGATTCCGTATATCTTGCCTGGTTATACAATTCATATCCCCTGGAGATGAAGATCGGGGCATCTTCCGACGAGAGGGCATCGGACAGGGGAGCGAACAGGACCGGGCTGAAAATGAGCAGCATGAGGAGAACCCGGGGGATCCCACGGGAGAAGCGGGGCATACCATTTTTTTGGAAATTATCCTTAAAAGAGTATCCACAGATCTTCATGCAGAACCTACAGGCTCAAATCAGCGGGCTTCCCTGAAAATGAATCGGAATCCTCACACTCATGCAAATCCTTATCACCCACTTATCCCTATTCACTCGTCATCCGGCCCGATCCCGGCCAGGAAGAAATTATGGTCTCCCCAATGATCCCGATATATTTTGCGGCGACCGGAAAGATCCGGATGGTTGAGCCTGTCGAGAAGACCGAAGAGGAGTGGAAAGCGATCCTCCCTCCAAAGACCTTCGATGTCGCCCGTATGAAAGGAACCGAACCCGCGTTCACCGGCGAATATTTCGACTCTCATGAGGATGGAATATACCGCTGTGCCTGCTGCGGGACAGATCTCTTCAATTCAAAAGATAAGTTCGAGTCAGGTACGGGCTGGCCGAGTTTCTCGGCACCGATCGCGACTGAAAATGTGAAAACTCATCAGGATCGGAGTTACGGGATGACCCGGACCGAAGTTCTCTGTTCGAGGTGTGGCGCACACCTCGGGCATGTCTTCGATGACGGACCTGCACCGACAGGTCTCCGGTACTGCATGAATTCCGCATCGCTTAAATTCATCAGGCGGAGAGAAATATAATCATGAAACCATTTCCTCTTCTTTTCGCAATGATTATGTGCATGGCTGGGATGGCGATAACAGGTACGTGTGCTTCGGCTGCCGAGATCGATGCTGCAATCGGGGATCGGGTGAGCCTGTCAGGTTCAGCAATCGGAACCGATACTATCTACCTGTTCGTGACCGGTCCCGGGCTGGCATCGAACGGGGTGAAAGTTGACAGCATGAGGTCGGAAGTGGTAACCAATATCCCCTCTTCATTTACGGTCACCGATGTGAAGAATGACCGGTGGGAGTACTCGTGGAATACCGCACGGCAGGGTTTTCACCTGAGGGAAGGAATCTACACGGTATATGCGACGAAACAACCCTATGCAAGGGACGCGCTTTCCGGGGGGACCTACGGGACAATCGAGGTCTCCCTGACCTATGGCGGACGCGCATTCCAGTCTGCGGGGACCGTCCTTGTGGATACAACCCCTTCCGCGCTCCTCTATGTTGACGACTCGGTGAAAGGAGTCACGCCGCAGAATTTGTCGCTACCGATTGGCACCCATATCCTGCGCCTCGAACGGGAAGGCTATCTGACACTTACAGAAACCGTGCCGGTTGCAGGAGGAACGGTAACCGAGATCCGTAGGACGATGGTCCCGGTTGCCGGGACACCCGAAACGACCGGGACGATTCCGGCACCTGCCTTGACTCAGGCGACTCCCCTGGAGACGGAGATACCGGTTACAGTGATCCCTGAGACGACGAGGGCAGGCGGACCTGCGCTTGCCGCTCTTTCAGCATTCCTGGTCAGTTTTATTGTATTGAAACGTCCTTGACCATATGGCTGAGCCCGGGATTGAGGGGTTATATACCTCCCTTTTCTGCTGTTTCCGCCTCATTTCAACTCTCTTACCTGGAATGGGCTATCCCATGGGATGGAGGAACCCCAACCCGTGAATTGACAGGACCCCTATCTCTATATAGTCGGGAAGTGATGCTCACATGAGAGTCCATGCGGGGGAACGGACTTCATGGCAGCACCCCGGGTCGCGATCCGTGCAGGACTCAGGTCTTCACAAGGTGATTTGGGATGGAAATGAAAAAAGCGCTAATCTCGATTTTTATTGCAGCGTTGCTCTGCTGCATGATCGCATACCCCGTTCTCGCAGGTTCGGGTGATTCAGCGGTTGACGATGCACTGCCACCCGGGATAGAAGTCCAGGTAGTAACGGGCGAAGAAACCGGTGCGGACGCACTCAGTGTCAATGCGATCGCCACCAATATCTATAACCGGGTGAATATCGCCCGCGCGAACAACGGTTTGGCGCCACTTACCCGGACTACGTATCTGAATAACCTGGCGAAGGGCCGCGCCAACCACATGGCCGCAACCCAGAACGTCCACCACGACTATCCCCCGTATGGAACGACCCCATGGCCGGCATTCGTGCACGGCGAGAATGTCGCAAACATGTTATCGGGGGACAATGTCGGATTCCCGGACTGCACCGGCGGGACTCAACATTATGTTTACCATGACGTCCCGGACACAGCTGCCGGGATCGGCTGGGGCACCATGCATATGTTCCTCGCTCACGACTCGTGCAGCGCAAATGGGCACCGGAAGAATATTCTCAAGCCCTGGTTCACAAAAATCGGCGTTGGCGTCGCACTTGGTGGCGATGGACTTTATTATACCTCACAGCATTTCATATAATTTTTTTTAAAGATCGCGTAGTGGCCGATCTTCATTTTTCGGGAGAAGGTGGGACCTGATCGCCAACCTCCAGTGTCTCCTCCTTGTAGAAATCAATCCAGGCCTGTTTCGCTTCCCGGTTAAGGATGTTTTCCTGCCAGTACTTGTAGAGGGCAACTATGACCAGGAGATATGCAGCGGTACGGATGAGAATGAGGGGGATGGTTAACAGAACCTTAAACCCGGCAAGGGTCAGGAAGTGACTGACCCCGAAGAGTCCGAACGCTACTCCTACGTAGATTGGGAGGAGATTTCCAGTCTTCCGGTATCCAAGGTAACCGAGCGCAAAAATTAGCACACAGAGCACGAGGTTCGTGAACGTGACCGGATCCCATTCGAATACCATGAAAGGTCAACTCACCATTTCCTATAGTCAAACGAATAGATATGGGTGTTCATCGGTCTACATGTACTCCCGGGGAATTTGGGGTTACATGAAATTATTTTTCTCACTCAGGGTGGATCAGATAGTGAGGAAACCCGCGGGTTGATGGCGAGATGAATATACAAGAGGAGCCCGGCATCGCAATTTTTCCGATCGCAAAGCGCTTCGACAGTTCCACATCACCGGATGTGGAAACCGCTCTCAACAGGCTCATTGCCGGTGGTACCAAAAAGATCATCTGCGATTTTTCAGGAACTGAGTACGTGGCCAGTGCAGGGATGAGGGTCCTCCTTACCACAGCAAAAAGTCTCTCAAAGACCGGTGGGAAGATGGTATTCTGTTCGCTCGCTCCTCCGGTAAGGAAAGTTTTCGAGATTGCTGGTTTCACGCAGATCTTTCCGATATTTGAGTCCTGTGATTCGGCCCTGAAAAAACTTGGATGATTCCGTTGGATCAGGTTCGTCCGACCATTGATACAGCTCAGGCATCAAGCTATTGAATAGCTGATACTGCTATTCTATTGTGATGTCAGAGAATTTTACCTTCAAAGAATTTTCAATATCCCCAAAAATCGCACGTGCGATTGCAGATATGGGATTTGAAGAACCGACGCCGATACAGATCCTTGCGATCCCTCCGATTCTCTCCGGGAAAGATGTGACCGGGCAGGCACAGACCGGGACCGGAAAGACTGCGGCATTTGGCATACCTGCGCTCGAACGGATCAACACAGGGAGCAGGCAGACCCAGGTGCTCATACTCTCGCCGACGAGGGAACTCGCCATCCAGATCGCAGAGGAGATCTCCCGCCTGGCAAAATACATGACCGGTATCACCGTACTCCCTGTATATGGCGGCCAGCCGATTGAACGCCAGTTCCGTGCACTGAAGCCTGGCGTGCAGATTGTCGTGGGAACTCCCGGGAGAATTCTTGACCATCTCAGGCGGGGAACCCTCTCGCTCGCTGCGACAAAAACCGTCGTCCTCGATGAAGCGGACCAGATGCTCGACATGGGCTTCATCGACGATATCAGGACGATCCTGGGCAGGACCCCGAAGGATCGGCAGACGATCCTCTTCTCGGCGACACTCCCGAAACCCATCCTTGAGATAACGAAGCGCTTCCAGAGGGACCCGGAATTCATCATGGTCCCTCACCGCGAACTCACGGTCCCCCAGGTCGAACAGCGCTACATCGAGGTACATGGCAGGGACAAGCTTGACGTTCTCTGCCGGGTGCTGGACCAGTCCGACCCGACTCTTGCGCTTGTTTTCTGCAACACGAAGCGGATGGTCGACCAGCTCACGGAACGGCTGAGGGGCCGGGGGTACGCAGCCGCAGCGCTCCACGGCGACCTGAAGCAGTCCCAGCGCGACCGTGTCATGGGGCAATTCAGGAAAGGAGATATCGATCTCCTCGTGGCGACCGATGTCGCGGCCCGCGGGATCGACGTGGAGGAGGTCGACCTGGTGGTGAACTACGATGTCCCCCAGGACGTGGAATACTATGTCCACCGGATCGGGCGCACCGCGCGGGCCGGGAGGGACGGCAGAGCGATCACGTTCGTGGATCCAAGGGAGATATTCAAACTCCGGGAGATCCAGAACTATGCAAAGATCTCGATCACCCGGATTCCCATCCCGACCGCAAGCGATGCGGCGGAGACGAAGGTGAAAACCCTGATCGGGAAGATAGAACAGACCATGGATTCCGCCGGATTAGAGAAGTATACGAGGATATGCGAGCAGATCATGGTGGACGATTATACCTCCCTCGAGATCGCATCTGCTCTTTTAAAACTGCAGCTCGAGGGATAAAAGAGCACCGGCTGGAAGAAACCCGCTCATTTTCCACTGGTTATGTTCCCGGTTGCAGGGAGGTACCCCCGAGGTCAGCAGGATCACCGGACGTGATATAAACAAAAAAGAATACAGTGGGGGCGATAAGGGCGATATTCACCGGTTTTTTGTTTCAAAGTCATCCGTCTCTCCTGCCATCATTCCTTCCGAAGGCCAGGCGATCGGCAGTCCCAGTCCTGTTCATCGAGTGTCCTGATCACGCCTGCGATCGCATCAAGAAGGGTGTCCCGGATTCGTATGCCCTTCTCCAGGGATCCTTTTGTCGGGTCACCGGATGCACCGCAATCGGTTATTTCACTAAATTTCCATTTTACATCAACATATGGCGGGAGGTCGGGGACGACACCTCTCGCATTCAGGAGATTGCATAGTTCGGGAAAGAGCGCAAGGCCGATCGACATCTCCCCTTCCCCACCGTGACCAAGTCCGTTCCAGACCTCGAAGAAGTCCGGCGGGAGCAACTGGGACAGGGTGTTCCACCATGCGTCGAGCGAGACAATTCTCATCTCGGGGTGGGCGATCTTGACGGACCGGGATGCAATCTCGATCGAGGGAATATTTCCGTCGTGGCCGTTCAGGATGAAGACTTTCCTGATCCCCTCCCGCTGCACTGATTCCAGTATGTCCCTGATTATCGCCGTTTCAGTTTCGGGTTTCAAGGAGACGGTGAAGGAGAACTCCTTGTAATGCTCGCTCATTCCGTAGGAAACAGGGGGGAGGACCGCCGTCTTTGGGACCCTCGATGCGATCCCGAGTGCGAGAAGATGAGCGGTCATCGCGTCGGTGCCGAAAGGCAGGTGATCTCCATGGCTCTCGAGGGAGCCGAGAGGAAGGATGACCTTGTCGAAGGGTGCATTACGGTAATCTGCAGCGTTGAGGTGCTGGACCTCCAGGGGGTTCTTCTCCATGGTAACAGGCTCCTGATTGTTCATTAGGTCTTCGTGGTTTAAACCGGTTTCCTGCGGCGTTCAGGGGCTGGGAACTCTCGCCCGCCCGGTCCTCCCCGGCAGGTCTCTTCTGGTTTGAGTGGAAGGCTAAAACATAGGAATTCGTTCTCCCGACCGGGAATGGATTTCTGTATAAGGAATCGATGATCTCACCGGTGGTAAACCGGTGCACCCCACCTGGCGTTTACCGGCTGTACTTTACCTTCCATGCCTCGGTGAATACCATCACGAGAGACACGCTGATCAGGTTCAGGGTCGTGGCCGCGTACCAGAGGTACGATTCAAGAGGATCAAAGAGGGTTATCCAGGAAGACCACAGGGTAAAACAGATGATTGAGAACGAGATGAGGGTATCCACTGCAAGGAATACCTCCGGCATACCGACATATTTCCCGATTTGGGCAAGAGAGCAGAACTCGATCAGATCGGGTTTCCCCATCATGTCGAGGATCGCACGGGACATATTCATCAGGAGATCGACTCCGGCCCACGTGGTAATCAGAATCCCGCCGGTGACAAGGAGGCCGGCTCCTGGTGTCCCGGCCCGGATTGCGAGCAGGCCGAAAAGGCCCTTGTAAATACAGAACGGGATCCCGATGGTTACCGCGAGAAAAAACGGGGTGCGGACAAACCGCAGGTAACCAGGATCATGTATGTCCTGATCCTTCTTCCCGGTCGGCGTCATTCCCGGTACGAATTACGATACCTGACGAGAACAATGTATCCGGTCAACCGCTGCGGACATGGACTGAAATCACAGGGAGGGATTGTTTCCCCATGCACATCCTCTCTCCGGTTTCCCGATGCATACTGCACAGGATAGCGGTCGTGGCCTTCCTGATAAGGAATACGTTCGGATGTCTTTATCCATCGGGAAAAAAAGATCAGAGATCGATAAATTATGCTCTCGATGGAAGGCATCAGCACTGAGGCAAAGATCGGAAAGATCCTGATTCTTGTCGCGATCATCCTCGGGGTGATTGGACTCGTGATAATGTCGGCGATCGGATCGCTCGGTGTAGGACTGTTTTTTCCCGCATGGCTTGTGGGAGGCTTCGTCATCCTCATGATCGTGAAGGTGATCGGGATCGTCATTGGCGTGATCGCGTTCAAGTCGGCAGAGGATGGAGATTACTCACGGGCAGGGATCCTCGCGATCGTCAGCTCGGTGCTGCCGCCGATCGATATCCTCATGCTCGTCGGCGCTATCGTCTGTATCATCAGCCCTGAAGCGAAAAAGAAGGCCTGATCGGGAACTGCGAAAGAACTCTGGTGAGGTAACTGAGTGGAAGCCAATGGAAAAGTGATCATCAGGGAGGCGAAGGAACAGGACCGCAGCCACGTAATCAGAATATTCAATTATTACATAGAGCACGGGTTCGCCGCGTTCCCCGAGAAACCAGTCCCTCCTGAATTCTTCGACCTGTTTTCTTCCGGTGCCTATGCAATCTTAGTCGCCGAGCAGGACAGAACCGTTATCGGATTTGCTGGCATCAGGCCCTTCCTCCCCTTCCCCGCGTTCAACCGGACTGCATCGGTCACGTATTTTATTGACCCTGCACACACAGGAAAAGGAATTGGATCACGTTTCCTCGAATGGCTGGTGCAGGAAGGAAAAAAACATGATATACATGTTCTTCTCGCGCAGATCTCCTCCAGGAATACCCCAAGCCTTGAGTTTCACCGCTCACGGGGATTTATGGAAGCAGGGTGCATCAGGGAAGCCGGCATAAAGCATGGGTGCTGTTTTGACCTGGTTTTCATGCAGCGGAACATCTCCTGAAAACTGTGAGGATCCCTCCGGGATCTGGGATTACCTTTTCTTGAGGCTTCTTCAAACTCGAGCGGCACATAAATACCGCCAGGGTCGTCGGAGGAGAACGGTGATTATAAGAACAACGGCAGATACTTTCTGTTCACCGGCTGCGGACGGTTCTGCAGAAGGTCCGGAACGGAGATATGATGAGTGAGGAGCTACCCGGATTAACCAGCACGGAAGCAAAAGATCGCCTCGAAAAATTCGGACCGAACGAGATCTACCGGCGGACCCCCATCAGTTTTCTCGGGATCGCCAGGCACGAGATCACCGAGCCGATGATCCTCCTCCTCCTCTTCATCGGTGTGGTATACAGTATCTGGGGAGAACTGTTCGATGCGGCCACCATAATCGTGGTGATCGGCGCTCTCGTGCTCGTGGAGGTTGCCAACGAATACCGGGCAAAGTCCGCAATCTCGGCGCTCGAGCGGATCTCCGAGCCGAAGGCGAAGGTGATAAGGGACGGCAGGATCACGGTTGTCGATACCGCGGATGTCGTTCCCGGCGACCTGCTCGTGCTCACGACAGGGACGAAAGTCCCCGCCGACGCGACCATCCGGCAATCCGTTGCACTCCAGACCGACGAGTCCGCCCTCACAGGGGAGTCTTTTCCCGTCGAAAAGCTGGATGGCGATCAGATCTTCGCCGGTACGGTGATCGTTTCAGGCGAAGGGGATGCCAAGGTGAGTGTGACAGGTCCGGGGACACGCCTCGGGCAGCTCGCGTCAAGCGCCCGGGTGATCAGGCCGCCAAGGACCCGCCTCCAGCTCGAAATGAAAGCCCTCGCCGGGAAACTCGTGTACATCGCGGTAATCTTCTCACTCCTCATCACCGTAATAGGGGTTCTCCGTGGCAACGATCTCAGGACAATGGTCCTTACCGGGTTATCACTCTCGTTTGCGACCATCCCTGAAGAACTGCCGATCATCATCACGATGGTCCTTGGTCTCGGTGCCTACCAGCTCTCGAAGAAAAACTTCCTGGTCAAGAGACTGAATGCTGCGGAGACGATGGGAAACACCACGGTCATTGTTACGGACAAGACCGGGACCCTGACCGAGGGCAGGATGGAGATCGCGGGTTTCTTCCCCGCAAACAATAAGGAGCAGATCCTGGAATGCGCCACAAGGGCGATCCCCCTCTATTCGGCCTCCCCTATCGATGCGGCGGTCCGCAGCGAGGCCGGGGCGCAGGTTTCAGGCCGGATCCTCAGGCAGGCCGACTTCCGGGCCGGCAGGAAGATCCGGTCCCTCCTGCGGGAGGAGGAAGGGGGACCGGTTCTTTACGCAACTGGTGCGCCGGAGGAGATATTCAGGATTTCAGAACCTGTTCCTGACGAAGCAGGGGAAGAGCTCGCAAAAGAGACAGCTGCCGGCCGCAGGCTGATCGCGGTAGCGCGACGGAAAATCGACCCTGCCAGGGCGGATGACCCGATCCTGTCGCTCGAGCGGGGGCTCTCCCTCGCCGGTTTCATCAGTTTCGAGGATCCTCCCAGGAAGGGAGTAAAGGAGACGGTAGCGCTCGCGGCGAAGGCAGGGATCAGGACGATCATGGTTACCGGGGACCATCCCGCGACTGCGGCGGCCATTGCGCGCACAATCGGGGTCCTTTCCCCTGAAGGGAAAGTACTTTCCGGCGGCGACCTTGACCCGATGTCTGCAGAGGAACTAAGGGCCGCGGTAAAGGAGGTGCAGGTCTTCGCCCGGACCACGCCGGACCACAAGTACCGGATCGTGCAGGCGCTCCAGCAGGACGGGGAGACGGTGGCAGTCACCGGAGACGGCATCAACGACGCTCTGGCCCTGAAGGGCGCGGATGTCGGGATCGCGATGGGCATCCGCGGGACTGATGTCGCAAAGGATGCAGCTGAGGTCATCCTTGCAGACGATAACTACATCACGATTACGAACGGGATCTTCGAGGGCCGAAAGTTTGTCGACAACTTAAGGAAAGGAATCCGGTATTACCTCTCGATAAAGGTCGCATTGATCGCCATCTTCCTCCTCCCGGTCCTCGCCGGCATCCGGCTGCCGTTCGCGCCGATCCAGATCATCGTCCTCGA
>JAJRBP010000114.1 GCA_028679405.1 Methanoregulaceae archaeon
GCTTCTCTTCCGCTCATCCCGACCCTGACGCCGAGAGCTCCCGCCGCATCGTTGGCCTCCCTGACGATTCCTCCAAGAAGGTCGTCGAGGGTGGCGACAGAATTCCCGGTCGCGGGGCGGACCCGGGCGGCAGGATACCCGAAATTGTTCAGCGCCGATACGTCGAACGCACCACACCCGACCATGCCGAGGCGGGCAATGATATTGACAAGGTTCACGGGTCCTGCGGGGATCACGTATCCTGTCCCGTCCGAGTGGAGAAGTTTCACCGTTTTCTGGATCATCAAAAGAGGGATTGGTCATGCGGAGAGAAATTCCTGATCCCGTGCCTGCACCGGACGGGTGAATTTATCCCCCCGGAAACGCTACCCTGTCAGAGAATGACTGGGATCGGACTGATGGTGCACGATGAGTGACAGGATCCGGGAGTTGCTCCGGGATACACGGGAGGGATACCGGATCACCGAGGAAGATGCCCGTGCACTCATGGAGGTGCAGGACCGGCGTGTGTGGGAGATCGCAGCCGCTGCCGACGAGGCGAGAGCCCGTGTCTGTGGAGATGCCGTCACGTATGTCAGGAACCAGAACATCAGCGTGACGAACGTCTGTGTAAACGCGTGCGGGTTCTGCGGTTTCTCGAAAAAACCAGGTGACGAAGGGTCATACCGGTTCGGAAAGGAGGAGATCGCCGCGAAGTCCGCCCTCGCATTACAGAGGGAGGTCGATGAGATCTGCACCGTGAGCGGACTGCACCCGGAATTCGACGGAAGTTCCTACATAGAGATAATCTCGACGATCAGGGAATCGGCTCCAGGGGTGCATATCCATGCGAGCAACCCGATGGAGGTCGCGTACGGGGCACGAAAAAGCGGGATCTCTACGAAAGAGCAGCTCGAGGCGATGAAGGAGGCCGGGCTCGGCTCGATGTGCGGGACTGCCGCTGAGATTCTCGTCGACCCTGTCAGGAAGGTGATCTGCCCGGGGAAGATTACCACGGACGAGTGGGTCAGGATAATCACCGAGGCGCACGGGCTCGGTATCCCGACCACCGCCACAATCATGTACGGTCACTGCGAGTCGGTCTCTGACCGTGTGAAGCACCTCGGGATCCTGCGCGCGATCCAGGACGAGACGCGGGGGTTCACCGAGTTCGTTCCCCTCTCGTTCATACACATGAATACTCCGATCTATCGGAAGGGAATTGCCCGGGCCGGAGCGACCGGGCGCGAGGACCTCCTCATGATCGCGGTCTCCCGCCTCTTCCTCGACAATCTCCCGCATATCCAGGTCTCCTGGGTGAAACTCGGGTTGAAGATGACACAGGTCTGTCTCCTCGCCGGTGGCGATGACCTCGGGGGAACATTGTTTGAGGAGAGTATCTCCAAGGGAGCGGGTGCGCAGCATACCGACTACCTGGACCCTGCCGAGATGGAGCGGATAGCGGCCGATCTCGGGCGGCCGCTCCGGAGACGGACGACTCTTTACCGGATGGTATGAGCACGGTTTCCGTTCCCCGGGGTTGATTCTCCGTGCGGAGAGCGGATCGCGAGATCCTGGACCCGGGAAAGATCGAGGCGGTCCTGAAGAAAGCCCGGGTCTTAAGGGTCGCGTTTGCCGATGAGAATCGCCCGTATATTGTGCCTGTCTGTTTCGGATACTGCAGCGGGGCCATTTTCATCCACTCGGCGGACGAAGGAAAGAAGATCGATATCCTCCGGCGTAACCCTCATGTCTGCTTCGAGGTGGACGAAGAATCCGGGGTCCTCGGGGTGGGGAGTCCGTGCAGTCGGGGAATCGCTTACCGGAGCGTCATCGGGTATGGGACCGCATTGTTTATCCATGACGATGCCGGGAAGAGGGCCGGGCTATCCTGCATCGTCTCCCGTTATGCGCCGGAGACCCGGGGTTTGCCGGAGAACCTCGGGAATGTCTGTGTCATCCGTATCGACATTACGGAGATGACCGGGAAAAAGGGCGGATGACGAGCTGACAAGGATATTCAGCCGTATTCGTCCTCTTTTTTCCTTTCCCTGATCTCTTCGGCTTCCTGCTTGAGATCCGCGTACAAGTGACCGATCGCAATTCTGAATACCGAGATCAGGATCCACGATATCTGGGCTGCGGTTGTGCTGAAGAACGCGACAGGGATGGAGATGAGAAAGGTGGCGGGCGCCGAAAGCGCCGAGTAAGTAATATATTTCACCTTCCTTGATCCCAGTCGCGGATCTATCAGCCTGTTCTTTCCCGAAGCATAGACCCAGGTCCCCACCAGGATGAACCCTGCCATAGCCTGGATGACTGCATAAAGCAGTGTCGCAAGCAGGATCTCGCCGTGAAGGGAGAGCATGTTTGTGAGGAAGGGGATGATCGTGATACAAAGGAGAAAAAGAAAATTAAGGTTGATGAGAGTCCGGTCGCACCGCCTGATCTGCCCGAAGAGCCAGTGATGCGTGCGCCACCAGGCTGCAATGACCGCGAAACTTATCAGGTAACTGAAAAATTGAGGCCATTCCGAAACGAGCTTGTCGGCAAGCGAGAGAGAAGTGTCCTGGGAGCTGAGGAGCGGCACCTGGAGGGAGAGGACGAGGAGGGTGAGTGCGAATGCAAAGACCCCGTCGGACAGGCAGTGAATTCTCTCTATATTACGGCATTCGATCACCGAAACAGGATTCCCCGGTTCTTGTGTTTCAGGCATGGGTTTCCTTGTCCATTCATTCAGTTTGAGGATCCCGATACGTATTCAGCGTAACTGATGGAAACTTGTGTCTCTTTCAAATGGTGCAGCGGGATTCGCTCCTTCTGACGGATTTTTTTCTATCTATCCTTTATCCATGACCTGATTTTAATGATGCAGGAGTTTTACAATTTTATTGCCAATCGCTTCGGCCTCCGCCACGGCCGGATGATCGTTCATCACCTCGCCCGGCAGGTACCCCTGCCCGACAACCGAACCCACATACGAGAACTCGTGCGCATTGAGGAACCCTTCGAGGGTCTGGAGTGCCCTCGCGCCCCCGGTTGTCGCGTGTACGGCGACAATCGCGGCTTTCCTGCCTGCCAGCAACCGGTTGTGAAAGAGAGAGTACGTCCGGTCGATGAAATTTTTCAGGTGTCCGTTGATGTCGTAATAATAGGTGGGTGAGCCGATAACGAGCACCTCGCAATCGATAACCTTTTCGATGATATCGTGCCAGTCATCATCTTCTACTGCGCATTCCTTCGACTCCTTGCACTTCTCGCAGCCAGTACATGGTTTTATCTCAAGACCGGAAAGGGAGACAAACTCCGTCTCGATCCCGGCGGACCGGCAACGGTCGAGGATGATATTCACGAGCCGGGCGGTGTTGCCATCCCGCCGCATGCTCCCCGATATCCCGAGCACCTTCATATGTCATGACTGGCCTTCGTTGGTATTGAGCATTGTGATGATCGGTACGAGTCCAAGCGACCTGAATGCCGACTCGATCCGGTCTTTCGGAAATTCCTGGAAATGGAAAAGGTGGGACCGGCAGTCACAGTCGCTACTCCCGAAACGGGGCACAGGTGTTCCACCGACTGATTCCGCAATCCTGCACTCGAGGGTCTCATTGGTCCCGGCACAACATGTGCACCCAGGCGCGAATGAGGGGTGCCGGAGGAGGTAGTCAATATGCCACCTCGGTCTGCCCCCTTCACCCCCGGAGTACCGGAGATGACGCCGGACCCTGGCGAGACCTCCGGGGCCGAGCGCCGATCCTATGTATACATGCCACCCTGCATCGAACCTGACAGGTCCGAGCGCACCGATCGTTACCGTGCATGAAGAATTTCTGAGAAAAAGGCAGTAGATCCCCTTATACATAGGTGACCTTCAGGAGTTCGGAGGCTGCCAGGATATGGCGCCCGCCCCCGCTGGTCACGGGCATCCCGTGGCCTGGGTACAAACCTTCGACCTCCAGGGCAGAGAGCATCGATATTGAACGTGCAAGTGCGTCCCGATCCCCTCCGGGAAAATCGAACCTGCCGAACCCGCCGTCGGTAAAAACGGTGTCCCCCGAGATGAGTGCCTTTCCGGGCTCATCGTACAGGCAGATACTTCCCGGAGTATGCCCGGGCGTATGGATTACCACGAGGTCCCCGATCCGGTCCCCCCCGGTGAGCGTCCTGTCTGGAACAATGCCGGGGGGTCTCGAGGCGAAGTGTGACGAGAGGCTCGGCCCTTCATCGGTGAGTCCCCTCGTGTCCAGCTCATGAATACAGACCTCGGCATCGCACATCCGGGCGATCGCGACGAGATTGGCCGTATGATCGAAATGGCCGTGTGTAAGGACTATTGTCCTGATCGTGTCCCGGTATTTCTCTACCGCGACCGGGGAGACCCCGGCATCGACAAGAACGTCCCCGGCGAGGTAAGCATTCGCCCATGCCCCCCTCCCCGGTATCCACGTGACTGGCATGGAGAATAAATAAGGTCTCCTGACAAATCTCTCTTATGCATTCTCTGATCCAGGAGTGTCTTAAGGGGGTGCCCTCCGAGGCTGAGGCAGTCGCCCGGGACGAAGGTCTTCTTCCGAGGCGGGTGGCCAGGAGTATTGCCAGGGGGAGGATTGTACTCCCGGCAAATCCGGTTCGTCCCCACCGTTTCTGTGCGATCGGGGAAGGGTGCCGTGTGAAGGTGAACGTGAATATCGGCACCTCAGGCGAGCGGTGTGATGAAGCGCTCGAGGTGGAGAAAGCGAATGCCGCCCTTGCGAATGGTGCCGATGCCCTGATGGACCTCTCGACCGGCGGAGACCTCCCTAAGATCAGGCATAACGTGCTCGCGCTTGACACCACGGTCGGCACGGTCCCGGTATATGAAGCGGTCAGGAGAGCGGGTAACGCGGCAGATGTCGACGGGGACCTCCTCTTTTCGGTAATCCGCGAGCACTGCAGAGACGGGGTCGATTTCCTCACCCTCCACTGCGGGGTGAACCGTGAAGCACTCGCCGCACTCCGTGCCGATCCCAGGATCATGCCGGTCGTGAGCCGTGGTGGTGCCTTCCATGTTGCAATGATGCTTGAACGGGGCGAAGAAAATCCACTCTTCTCCGAGTACGATTACCTGCTGGAGATCCTGTCCGAGTATGGCGTGGTGATAAGTCTTGGGGATGGTATGCGCCCCGGCTGTCTCCAGGATGCGGAAAGACAGGCAAAAACGACCGAGTATATCACGCTCGGCTCGCTCGCCCGCCGGGCGCTCCAGAAGGGAGTGCAGCGGATGATCGAGGGTCCGGGCCATATCCCCGTCGACCAGATAGGATACAACGTGAAGGTCATTAAGGAGCTTACCGACCATGCCCCGCTCTATCTCCTCGGGCCGATCGTCACCGATATCGCCCCCGGGTACGATCAT
>JAJRBP010000274.1 GCA_028679405.1 Methanoregulaceae archaeon
CCTATGATATAGTTGAGCTGGCCTCCCTCGAGCAGGAACGCATCATGACCGTAATTCGACCTGATCTCGCAATACTGCACCTCGCAGTTGTTCGCGGCGAGTGCCGAGACGATCTCCTGGGACTGGTAGGGCGGATAGAGCCAGTCCGAGGAGACCGAGATCACCTGGAAGCTTGCCTGTACCCCGGAAAATCCATTTGCGAGCGACCCGTCCCGTGCCAGGTCGAAGTAGTCGATCGCCTTGGTGATGTACAGGTACGAGTTTGCATCGAAACGTTTGGTGAACGTGTCGCCCTGGTGGTGGAGGTAACTTTCGACCTGGAACTCGGTCGAGAACTCGTACCCTATTGATGCCTTGTCCTGGAGTCTCCTCCCGAACTTGTTGTGCATCGACTCGTCGGAGAGATAGGTGATGTGGCCGACCATCCGGGCGAGCGCAAGCCCTCTTGACGGGACCTTTCTGTCGTAATAATCACCGTTGTTCCAGTCGGGATCGGAGGTGATCGCCTTCCTCCCGACCTCGTTGAACGCGATCTGCTGCGGGGTCGAGTACGCGGTGGTCGCGATGACGACCGCCTTCTTCACCATCCCGGGATAGGCCACACACCACTGGAGGGCCTGCATCCCCCCCATGGACCCGCCGGCGACCGCAAAGAGCTGGGTGATGCCAAGAGCCTCCACGAGACGCTTCTGTGCACTCACCATGTCACCGATGGTGATTACCGGAAATGCGGTCCCATACGGCTTCCCGGTCTCCGGGTTCACGGACGAAGGCCCTGTTGAGCCCATACAGCCACCGAGGATATTCGAGCAGATGACATAGTACCGGTCGGTATCAAACGCCTTGCCAGGTCCGATCACTGCGTCCCACCATCCCGGTTTCCTGGAATCCGCATGTATACCGGCTGCATGCGCATCTCCGGAAAGTGCATGACATACCAGGATCGCGTTGTTCTTTCGCCTGTTGAGTTTTCCGTAGGTCTCGTAGGCGATCCTGACATCAGGGAGATGAGCCCCGCTCTCGAGCGGGAAGGGCTCATTCAGTTCGTGAAAAAAAGTAGTGACTGCTCCTACTGACTCGTTTTTCATCTACACGCGCCTTTCAGTGCCTGGTCAAGGTCTTCCAGGATATCCTCGATGTCCTCGGTCCCGATTGAGAGCCGGACAAAGTCAGGTGTCACGCCGGTCTTTTCCTGTTCTTCCGCGGTGAGCTGCTGGTGTGTCGTGCTTGCCGGGTGAATGACGAGGCTTTTTGAGTCCCCGATATTTGCGAGGTGAGAGAAGAGCCTGAGTCCCTCGATGAACTTCCTGCTCGCCTGTTCGCCTCCCTTCACACCGATACCTACGATCGGCCCGTATCCGCCGGTAAGGTATTTCTGCGCGAGTCGGTAACTTGGATGTTCCGGCAGTCCTGTATAGTTCACCCAGGCGACACCCGGATGCTTCTTCAGGAATTCCGCAACGGCACGTGCATTCTTCGAGTGGCGCTCGACACGGAGGTGGAGCGTCTCGAGGCCGAGGAGGAAGAGCCACGCGTTGAACGGACTGAGCACTGCCCCCGTGTCCCTCATGAGCGAGACGCGGATTTTGAAGACGAATGCGACGTTACCGAGGCCGGGGAAGTTACCGAAAGCGTCCCAGTATATGAGGCCGTGATAACCCGGGTCCGGTTCCGTGAACTCGGGGAATTTCCCGTTATTCCAGGCAAACTTTCCTGAATCGACAATTACCCCGCCGATGGAGTTACCGTGGCCGCCGATGTATTTGGTCGCCGAGTGGACCACGATGTCGACCCCGTGATCGATCGGGCGGACAAGCCCGACGCCGGTAGTATTGTCCACGATAAACGGGATCCCCGCTTCATGGGCGATCTTCGCGATGGCCGCAAAGTCCGGGACGTCGAGCTTCGGGTTCCCGATAGTCTCGGCATAGATGGCCCGCGTCTTCTCCGTGACTGCATTTCTGAATGCGTCCGGGTTATTCGAGTCCACGAAGACGACGTGCCTGCCGAACTTCGGGAAGGTGTGGTGGAGAAGCTCGTATGTACCGCCGTAGAGGTTATCGGCCGAGACGATTTCATCTCCCGGCCTGGTGATGTTCAGGAGCGCATACGTGATGGCGGCCTGGCCCGATGCGGTAGCGAGCGCCCCTGTTCCGCCCTCGATCGCGGTCATCCTCTTCTCAAAGACGTCCGTCGTCGGGTTCATGAGCCTCGTGTAGATATTCCCGAGCTCCCGCAGCCCGAACAGGTTCGCTGCATGCTCCGTACTCTTGAATACGTACGACGAGGTCTGGTAGATCGGGACCGCCCTCGACCCGGTCGTCGGGTCAGCTGCCTGCCCTGCATGGAGGGCGGTGGTTCCCAGTCTGAATTTCTTTTCTGTCATCGGATTTCCCTCATTTCTTCATGTTTAACTGGTATTTTTCCGCGATCTCAATGAATGCATCGGCAAGGTAGCGGACCTGGTTCCAGGTGAGACCGTAGGTGTTCAGCTTCCATGTCCTCGTCGCCCCGGCGAACTCCCCGGCGATACCCCGCGAGGAGAGCTCGTCGGAGAAGTAGAACCCCCTCCGCTTGTGGGTCTTCGCCACGGTATCGAAACTGCCGGTCGTATCTACCTTCGTGAGCGTGTGTTTCCTCGGGTATTCGGAGAGGATCCGGCTCCCTTCGATCTGCAGGAGCCTTTCCATGAAGAAGTTCGACTTCTCCACTTCCTCCTCCCACCGGAGTGTCCTCTCTTTCACTGCCGGGAACGAGGCCATCATCGAGAGGAGGGTCCCGCCCATCAGCGTGCAGCCGAGCATCTCCACCTCCTTGATGCCGAACTTCCGTTTTGTCACGTCACCGAGCATCTGGGTGGTCCGAAGTACTTTCGGTGCCCACTCGTCGGTCGTCGCGAGCACCCCGGAGGGTGCGACCGACGCCATGCTCTTGTGTCCGGAACCGATGACGAAATCGGCTCCGATCTTCTTCCCGTCAACCGGCTGGACCCCGACCGTGTAAGCTCCGTTGTAGAGGAACGGGATGTCGTACTGGTGGGCGACCTTTGCAACCGCGGCTACCTCGTGCTCGTTTGCGAACTGGTAGTCGAAGTGGTCGATCATGACCAGTTTTGGCAGTCTTCCGATCTCCCGTTTCACTTCCTCGATCTTCTCTGCAGTGGCGTCTCCGGTGACGATGTTTCCCTTGCTGAGCGGGACCTCTTTCACCACGCCGCCGGCTCCTTCCACGGCAAGGAACTCGGTGTAGTGGGCGAGTGCCGAGACGATCACGCTGTCTCCCTTCTCCACGAGCGTCGCGTTGACCGCCTGGAACCCGCGGCGGGCGCCGGGGACAACGCGTGCCTGGTCCATGTTGAGGAATTTCGCAAGTTCCTCGTGGAACTCCGCTATCGGCGGCTTCGAGATCTTGTCGAGCCTGAACGGCTTCCGGCAGGTGTCACAGGTCGAGTACCCGTCGCCGTAGGAGATGAGCGCCTTCCTGGCCTCGGGAGTCAGCCGCCCTGCCGCCTGGATCGGGTGGATGTTGATGAAATCCTCTTCTCTGCACCTGATGTCGAGCGTCCCGGCGATCTTTGTGATTGCAGGAGTACCGGCTGCATGCTCGATATCGCTCACTATCTGTTTTAACGTGGAGATCCTGGACTGGAGTGCCTGCTCCTCCCCGGGATCGAGCCCCGACGGGAGCGACTGCCGGAAGATCTCCCTGATGTCCTCGAGGGTAAAGAGCCCTTCATATGTTTTCTGAACCCGTATGTCCATGTTCTTCTCCTTATGAAAGCCAAGGCCCGGATTCGAACCGGGATAGAGCTGATCTGCAGTCAGCCGCGTGGCCACTCCGCCACCTTGGCATTTACGACGATTCACAATTGTGAATGTAGTCACTACGTTGAAGATATTGGTATAAAAATGTTCGCCTGCCGGAAAGCGACACAATCCAGCCAATATGCTAATGAGGTATCCCTCCAAATTCACAATTGAGAATCCGGATTCGGAGGATCCAGGATGGAAGAGTCGATCATCTATCTCAACAACGCCGCCACGACATGGCCAAAACCCGCGGAGGTGCTCGACCTCGTGTACGAGACCGCGCACAGCCCCTACCTCGAACAGGGAAGGAGCACGAACCAGGGGGCGATCGATTATGTGGAAAGCACAAGGGAGACACTAGCCCGCTTTTTCCGGTTCGATGACCTGCAGCACGTCATATTCACGGCGAACGCGACCGACTCCTTAAACCTCCTCATCCATGGGTTCGCCAGGAAAAATCCAGGGAAGTTCCACGTGGTCACGAGCGAGCTTGAGCACAACTCGGTCCTCCGGCCGCTCACCGCGCTCCGGGAGGAAGGACGGATCTCCCTCTCAGTTGCGGGGGCGTCTCCCTATCATGTCGCTCCCGAAACCATCATGGACGAAGTGACGGACGAGACCCGTCTCGCAGTGATCAGCCACGGGAGTAACGTGCTCGGATCGATACAGGATATCAGGGCAATCGGGGAAGCACTCCATGAAAAGGGGATATTCCTGATCGTCGACGGGGCCCAGAGCGCAGGACTGGTACCGGTCGATCTCTCGGACGGCTCAGTCGATGCATTCGTGTTCACCGGTCACAAGTCGCTCTTCGGGCTCCCCGGAACCGGCGGTTTTCTCCTCCGCGACCCGGAGGCAGTCCTCCCGGTCCGGCAGGGCGGGACAGGGGTGGACTCGGGGAACCTCGCACAGCCGGATGAGATGCCGCTCCGGTTCGAGGCAGGCACTCACAACTACCCCGGGATAATCTCGCTCTATGCAGGAATCGGTTTCGTGGAGCGGACAGGTCTCGACGTGATCGGGGAGAAGTGCGGCGAAATGACAAGGACGATTATCGCAGGACTTCTGGGTATAGACACCGTTACCGTAGATAACCCAGAGCCGGAGCTTCCGGTAATTTCTTTTTCCGTGAAGGGTCTCGAGAGCGAGGACGTGGGGTTCATCCTCTCGAAAGCATATCGCGTGATCGTCAGGACCGGTCTTCACTGTGCACCGCTCATTCACAGGAGGCTCAACGAAGGCCGGGGGAGCGTGAGGATCAGCCTCTCGTGCATGAATACC
>JAJRBP010000057.1 GCA_028679405.1 Methanoregulaceae archaeon
ACCAGGTGCACCGGGGCAGGGGGAAGAAAGCAGTGGCAGGCAGAGAGGCCGCCTGTGCCGGGCTCGAGGCCGAACTCACCCTGGCGAAGTCCAGGCTCCATTCGACTCTCGGGGAGATGGAAGCCTCCCGTGAAGAGCAGAAAGCAATTACCGAGGAGCTCCAGTCGACGAACGAGGAGATGCAGAGCACGAACGAGGAACTGACGACCTCGAAGGAGGAACTCCAGTCCCTGAACGAGGAGCTGACGACGCTTAATTCCGAGCTCGAGCAGAAGATCGAGGAACTCTCCCGGTCCCACGACGACATGGCAAACCTCCTGAACGGGACCGATATCGCGATGGTCTTTCTGGACCGGGACCTGAATGTCCGGCGTTTCACCCAGCCGGTGACCGGGATCATCAACCTGCTTGCAAACGACATCGGGCGGCCGATCACCGACCTGGCAACGAACCTGGCCGGGAATCATCTTGGCAGGGACGTGCGGGAGGTGCTCACGACCCTCGTCAAAAAGGAGATCCCGGTGGAGACGAAAGACAACCGCTGGTACGTCATGAGGGTGCTTCCGTACCGGACCTCGGACAATATCATCGATGGGGCGATCCTCACCTTCCAGGACATCACCGCCATCAAGAAACTCGAACAGTCGCTTGAAAGGGCCCGCCAGTATGAAGAAAATATTATCGAGACAATCCGTGAACCTCTCGTCGTCCTCGACTCCGACCTGCGGGTAAGATCGGCGAGCCGGTCCTTCTACCGGACGTTCCAGGTACGCCCGGAGGAGACCGTGGGAAAGCTGTTCTACTCGATCGGCAGCCGCCAGTGGGACATCCCTGAGCTACGGCGCCTGCTCGAGGAGATCATCCCTAAGGATACCCGCTTCGACGATTTTAAAGTCGATCACGACTTCGCCGGGATCGGGCGCCGCGTCATGTACCTGAACGCCAGGAAAATTCAGTCAAAGGATCCGACCGAAGAATTTATTCTCCTCGCAATAGAAGTAGCATCCGCTTTTTCAAAGACAGGACGAGGTAAGCGCCCGATACTATGAAGGAAAAAACCCCGCCCAAAACGCCTCCGGTTCCTGCATCGTCCCCCGGTGCGCTCAGGAGTGCAGCGGAAGAACGCCTGCAGGCCAGACCGGGAGCCCTGCGGGATTCATATCGCGAACATGACCTCCGGGCGCTCGTGCACGAGCTCGAGGTCCACCAGATCGAGCTCGAGATGCAGAACGAGGAGCTGCAGCGGACCAAACAGGACCTGGAGCAGTCGGAGAGGAAATACCGGGACCTCTTCGATTTCGCCCCTGTCGGATACCTCACCCTCGCCGGGGATGGCACAATCCTCGAGGTGAACCTCGCCGGGGCTGCCTTGATCGGGGAAACCCGGGCCGGCCTGGTGAACAGACGCTTCCCGGCATTCGTCGACCAGGAGAGTATTCCCGTATTTACCCGGTTCTGCGAACAGGTACTGGCATCAGGGGAGAAACAGGTCTGCACCGTCAGGCTCCGGGACCACCGGAGTTCCCCTGTCGATGTCCAGATCGTAGGCCGGGCCGTGACCGGGGAGACTGGCAGCGGGGACACAATCCGGGCAATGTTTATCGATGTATCGGAGCGGCTGAGGCTGGAAGAAGCGCTTCGCGAGTCGAGCCAGTACCTGGAAAACCTGATCAACCATGCCAATACTCCGATCGTGGTCTGGGCTCCAGATTATCGCATTACCAGGTTCAACCAGGCATTCGAGCGCCTGACCGGCAGATCATCCCGGGATGTCGTCAACCGCTCCCTCGACATTCTCTTTTCGAAGGAGACGAAAGATAAATCGATGGCGCTTATCCACCGGGCGATGGCCGGGGAACTCTGGGAGATCGTGGAGATCCCCATCGCGGGAGAAGACGGTGCTGTCCGGACGGTGCTGTGGAATTCGGCACCGGTCTATGGAAAGGATGGGAAGTCCGTCATATCCGTCATAGCCCAGGGGCAGGACGTCACGGAAATAAAGAGACACGAGGAGAACCAGGAGCTGGTGGCGGAAGAACTGAGGCGGAGCAACCTTGAGCTCGAACAGTTCGCGTACGTTGCATCCCACGACCTCCGCGAGCCGCTCAGGATGGTAACGAGTTTCTCGGAGCTGCTCTCGCAGCGGTATTCAGGGAAGCTCGATACCGATGCGGACGAGTATATCGGGTTTATTGTCGACGGTGCGGAACGGATGGCAACTCTCATCGACGACCTCCTCGAATTTTCGCGGGTTGCCCATGGGAGGCAGTTTGAGAGCGTTGACCTTTCAGATGTCGCCGGGGAGGCCATCAACAATCTCAAGGCTGCTATCAGGGAGCGGAATGTTACCATTTCATATGAACCTCTCCCCACCGTGATGGCTGACAGAGGCCAGATGGTCCAGCTCTTCCAGAACCTCGTCGCGAATTCGATCAAGTTCTGCCCTTCCGACAGGGAACCAGTCATACAGATCGGAGCCGTCAGGGACGGAGATGAATGGAAATTCTCAGTAAAGGACAACGGGATCGGGATAGATCCAGCTTTTAAAGAGAAGATCTTCGTGATCTTCCAGCGTCTTCATGGCCGGGGCGAGTACCCGGGGACCGGGATCGGCCTTGCGATCTGCAGGCGGATTGTCGAGCGTCATGGCGGCAGGATATGGGTGGAATCGGAAGAGGGGGATGGGAGTACGTTCTTCTTTACGATTCCCGGTTCCAT